>JAQYWN010000609.1 GCA_029379265.1 Rhizonema sp. NSF051 | reverse complement strand
GCAGGGGGAGCAGGGGAGGAAAAAACCGTTTGTCGATCAACTCTTTCCCCCCCCTGCCTCTCTACTTCCCCTGCCTCCCCTGCTTGCCTCAACAGATAAATTCCTTAACCGAACCGTATTGAGGCGACTACTATCTTCGACTCATAAAGCGTCGGTACGAGGTTCAGAGTGACATTAGGACGTGGAGAGGTTTTTATTAGGAGTTATTAATTGCAACAAACCCTAATTTTTTTGTTCGCTCTCAATAATATATTTAGTGATTCTTGACACTTATGGTTTGATTTAGTAAAAGAAGTTACACCTTAAAAATACTGAGAAAAATGAAGTGTGAGAACGGTCGAAACACTTAAATATATGTAAAGAATGTATGAAGAAGAGTTAATAAACAGATCTCACTTACAAACCTGAAGGCAGAGGCTTGATTGTAAAAAAAATATTCTTTTAGACTTTTTACTTCCCTCGATGATTGTCAGATTATTGATCCTATTTCTTCTCAATAGCTGCCTACCTCAATGTCTCAGCTCCCTAAAGGGTAATCTTTGAGCGGGAAAGAAGATTATTATCCTCACTATTCCCTACTGCTTATTAGTATATTTAGTCGTATTTAATACCTTGATAATATTGCTCCTGAAAAAAGTTAACAAGCCAGTCTTTAACACTACGAGTAGCGCGGCAGTCATCTTCGTTGTAGCGTTGGATAACTTCTAGTAAAGCGCGGTCGCCTGTTTTTAACCACATGTCATACCAGTAAATACACTTAGCTCCACTAGCTTCGGAATCGCGCCACTCAAACCCCAACCAACGGGCGATCGTTTTCAAGGCATAGCTTTCTACAGGCAATGCGACGTTTTGAGTTAATTGTTCGTATACATCAACAAATCGATTCAAGATTGGTATTACACAACTATGCGGAGTGCGATAAAGCCTTGCGAGTCGTTTAACTGTATCTAATTCGTAAACACAAAAATGATAAATAGGCGCTTCCGGATATTGCCAAACGATGTCCAAAAATTGCTGCCAAATTATTTTTTCATCTTCTTGTTTTTCTGCAAGTAAAGAATAAAATTTTTCGGTGTTTGCTTGCCTGTCAACAACTAAAACGCCTAACAAATAATCTAAATGCAAATCTGGTTGTGCTTCGATGTCAAAGTAAATTTCTATCGGGGCTGTGAATGTGAGATTGGCAAAGGACTCTTGGTAAAACTCATGAGTGTTTGGCTCTTTCTGACTTTGTACACTTGCCCGATTGGTTCTGGGCACAATCAGATGAGAGTCTTCCAGAGGGAGGCTGACGAGGGATTCCAACATTTGTCGCTGAAGGACTTCGCCATTTGTCGTGTCAGCACCAACGTTCTCTAGAAGTTGAGGGTAAAGTAAACTCACAGGACGATTGTTCACGACAGATTGAGCTTGTAGTACCAGCCTCGGGGCATTCTCGCGATTGAAACCCGGTAGGTTCTCTAGTTTGGTGGGGCTGGTTGTCGCCAAAGACTCTAATGTTGTTATATTCAGTATTTGTAATTGAGTGTAGCGAACTGGTGTGATTCCAGGTAACAGTGAAAGGTGTTTCTGAGATTGAGCAAGCGCATAACAATGACTGTACCAAGGGCAAAGACTACAACGCTGACGGGCAATAAAAATCTCTGGCGCTTCTTCTGCTTCTAGACTTTGAATACAATTGTGCAGAATAGTCAGCATTTGTGGCGTCCATTTGAGCAAATCTACAGGATAACTTGCCTCTTTACCACGCAATATCAGCCAAGCGGTATCTAACTCAACTTGCTGCACCATACCCACCACGTAAGCATGAAATGCTGCTAAAACCTGGTACTCTTGTTTGGGACGCTTACCTAATTCAATACTAGCCGGAACATACATCCAATCTCCAAAGCAGGAATTTCCTGGCTGTTTCAGGAGTAAAGTAGGACGACTGAGTAATGTATATTCTTCAGAATAATTGATCAGTTGCACTCCACCATAAATGCAGTCTACTCCCTGCCGCATCAACTCTAAAGTCGCCGCCGCGCCTGTCAGCCAGTCTCCCCTGGGAAAAACTGGTTGCTGATAGGCTAGCTGTGCCAAAATATTGACTTTATGGGCAGCTTTATCCTGTTTGAGTTTGAGAAGCAAGTCATTGGCAGTATCTCGCTGCCTTTTGTCACTGTAAGTATCTAAAAAAGGTCGGCGCTTACAGCGTTGGTATTGCAACAGTAGTTCAGCATTAATTAACATTCTCTAAAGCTAACAAGAATTATTGCTTTCTGGCAGGAATCCCATTAACTAAAATTTATGTTAATAAAATCACAGGGAATCATGGGTAGTGAAGGACTGACTGAGTTGCATCGCTTTCGAGAGCAGTTTCCAGCCTTAGCAAATAAAATTTACTTTAATTATGGGGGACAAGGACCAATGCCGCAAACAGCATTGGATGCTATTACCCAAGCACAAACTTACATTCAGCAAATTGGTCCTTTTGGGAATGAGGTGAATAGCTGGATCAACCAGGAGGTTCAAGCTACAAGAGAGGCGATCGCGTCTACAATCAATGTCCCACCGGAAACAATCACCATAACTGAGGATGTTACTGTTGGATGCAATATTGCTATGTGGGGGATAGAGTGGCAAGCCGGGGATCACTTACTACTGTCGGACTGCGAACATCCAGGCATTATAGCGATCGCATCCGAAATCCAGCGCCGATTCGCTGTTGAAATCACCACCGTTCCGCTTATGGCGACTCTCAACGAAGGCGATCCGACGGAAATCATTGCTCAACACTTAAAGTCTAATACCCGCCTTGTGGTTTTAAGTCATGTCCTCTGGAATACAGGTCAAGTTTTACCTCTTGAGAAAATCTCGGAATTATGCAGGAGTTATGATGTTAGACTGCTGGTAGATGCTGCCCAGTCTGTTGGCTTACTACCTCTGAACTTAACGGAAATAGGGGCTGATTTCTATGCCTTTACAGGTCACAAGTGGTTGTGTGGTCCTGGGGGTGTGGGAGGATTGTATGTGCGCCCAGAAGTTAGAGAAAGCCTAAAACCTACGTTTATTGGTTGGCGGAGCGTTCCTACAAATAGTCAAGGCAAGCCTGGGGCTTGGCATCCAGATGGAAAACGCTATGAAGTGGCAACATCAAATTTTCCACTATATGCTGGATTAAGAAATGCGATCGCGGTTCATCAGCAATGGGCAACACCACAAGAAAATTATCAGCACATTTGTAGCAGTAGCGCCTACCTCTGGCAACAATTGACTGAGCTACCCGAAGTCAAGTGTTTGCGCACTTCCCCCCCAGAATGCGGTTTAGTCTCATTTCAATTGACAAATAAATTGCCCCAAGCCAGCCGTCAACTGGTAGAGTTTCTCGAGTCACAAAGCATATTAACTCGAACAATAGCCGATCCCGACTGTGTACGCGCCTGTGTACACTACTTCACTCTCACCTCAGAAATCGATCAGCTCATTGAAGCAATTCAAAGATTTTGCAAAAAGTAGTTAGTTGATTGTTAATTGTTGATTGCTCTATTAACAATTAACAATTAACAATTAACAACCAACAACTAACCGCAATGGAAAGACCAATTTTATACATAGCAATCACTAACCACGGATTTGGGCACGCGACTCGCACTGCATCTGTAGCGGCAACAATTCAAAAGTTTTGTCCCGAAGTTCTACTCATTATGGTGACTACGGCACCAAGATGGTTGCTAGAGTGTTACATTGTTGAAGGTGATTTTATCCATCGTCCCCGTGCATTTGATTTGGGTGTGGTACAAGCAGATAGCTTGATGATGGACAAAGCAGCTACTTTAGAAAAATTACTTGAGATTAAGAAACATCAAAATTCTATTATCGCTTCGGAAGTCAACTTTATCCGCCAAAACCGCGTCAATCTTATACTGGCAGATATTCCCTTCCTTGCTAGCAAAATTGCCTTAGCAGCTCATGTACCTTGCTGGATGGTTAGTAACTTTGGCTGGGACTTTATCTACCAAGATTGGGGTAGAGAAGAAAAATACAAAGTCTCGATAACGGAAATAGTAGATTGGATTCGTGATTGTTACTCTTTATGCGATCGCCTGTTTCGTTTACCCTTTCACGAACCGATGCAGGCGTTTAAAAATATTACAGATGTCGGCTTAATCGGCGGATCTCCCCATTATACTCCTGAAGAATTACGCTCTACTTGGGGAATAACCACTCCGAAAGAAAAGACTATCTTACTTTCTTTTGGCGGCTTGGGTTTACAACAAATTCCCTACGACAATCTACGGCAATTTCCAGATTGGCAATTTATCGCCTTTGATCAATCTGCTCCCGATTTACCTAATCTACTCAAAGTAAGCAATCACAAATACCGCCCTGTCGATTTTATGCCTATTTGTGGGCGAGTCATTTCTAAACCTGGTTTCGGTACCTTTGCTGAAGCCACACGACAATCCGTACCTATTGTTTCCATTACCCGTGATGACTTTGCGGAAGCTGCTTTTCTGCTAGAAGGCATTGAGAATTACAACCAACATCAAATTCTCACCCCATCTGAGTTTTTTCAAGGCACATGGGATTTTCTCAAGCAACCAACCCAGCAACCCAAGCAATCTCAAACTATTGCTACGGATGGCAATGAAGCGATCGCTCTCGCTGTTGTCAACTATCTTAAGAGTCTGTAATTTATGTAATAACCCTTGCTGGTTTGCTCAAATGCTTCCTCACTGGGGTAAATAAATGAAAATGGAGACAATACACTTGTGTGCTGCGTGTTATGCACAGCCAGCATATCATCGATTGGAGTGGCAGTTTCAATCAAAGGTCGGCTCCAATCACCACAAGTTGCGTTTGTTATCCGATTGTCCCTTTTGCAAAGAGCCTTTTTCTATCCCTGCCTTGTGGGAACAGGAAGAATGGAATAAATGTCCGGCGAGCTTCACGTGAACAGTTCGTTTAGGCTGTTAACAGTTGACAGTTAACAGCCTAACTCAATATTTACAAATCATTTATAACTGCTAATAACATCCTTTTACATAGACATTGACAGAATCTATTATTGTTATTATATGGTTGATTCATGGCTACACATTTTCCGAAATTAATGAAAGTCTCCCCGATTTTTTCGCCTACCTATTAATGTGCCTTGATTCCCAGCAATTACAACATAGTTATAGTGCAATAACCACACTTTAGATTGCTTTTACAGCCAGCATTTCAATGTTTATTAGTACAAAAATACGTATTTTTGTACATAAATAAAAATAC
>JAQYWN010000608.1 GCA_029379265.1 Rhizonema sp. NSF051 | reverse complement strand
GTGACGCTCGTTCCGACGCTCCTCCGTCGCTAACGCTGACGCTATCGCTACCGCTGCGCTAACGCTAACGCCAGTCGCTGTGAGTTCGGGCTAAGCCGTCATTCGCGCTGGACTCACCGCAAGCAGGGAGGGTAGATAAAGCAAAGCAAAGAACGGGGTAGAGTTCAGACGGAATTAAGGTTAATTTACCGGACATAATAGAAAATGTTAGTCCTTGGGAGAAGCGCAGATCGCAGAATTACAAGAATTTATCGAGCTTCACCCAGATGCAGGTGAGGTAAGGAAATCTCGCATGTCAAGTTGATTTATAAAGGTTACTTTAGCAGTTCCATATGAGTTGTGAAAATTGAAAGTCTTAGAATCGCAGTTTCGCTAGAATGTACCAGGATTCTCGTTTTTTACGAATGATTTAGGACTGCTATATATAATTAAGCAATAGTAGGTCTATAAAGAGAACACATGTTAGGAAGTACGTCAAATTCAGAAATGTTATACCGAGTTCTTGGCAGTACAGGAGAGAGGGTTTCTGCGATCGGACTGGGTGGTTGGCACATTGGATTAAAGAATGTTGATGAACAACTAGGTATACGTATTGTTCGTACAGCGATTGATCGTGGCATCAATTTTATGGATAACTGTTGGGATTACAACGATGGAGTCAGCGAGACTCGCATGGGGAAAGCGCTCCGCGATGGCTATCGAGACAAAGTGTTCCTGATGACGAAAATCGATGGTCGCTCTAAGAAAGAAGCCGCAAAACAGATAGACGAATCACTTCGACGCTTTCAAGTTGATTGCATCGATCTCGTTCAGCATCACGAAGTTATCCGGTACGAAGATCCACATCGAGTTTTCGACGATGAAGGGGCGAATGCGGCCTTCATTGAAGCGCAGAAAGCTGGTAAACTCCGATACATTGGCTTCACAGGACATAAAGATCCTTATATTCATCTGCATATGCTTGAAGTTGCAGCTGAGCATGGGTTTAAGTTTGATTCGGTTCAAATGCCGCTCAATGTGATGGATGCACATTACCGAAGCTTTGCGAAGCTGGTTGTGCCAGAACTGGTTAAGCAAAATATCGGTGTTCTCGCCATGAAAACCATGGCAAATGGTATTCTTTTACAGTCAAAGACTGTAACGCCAATTGAGTGTTTACACTATGCTTTGAATTTACCTACATCTGTTGTCATTACCGGAATTGACAGCATGGAGATTCTTGAGCAGGCGTTTGAAGCAGTGCGTACATTCGAGCCAATGAACGAGCAGCAGGTGCAATCGTTGTTAGCAAAAACGGCTGAAGCGGGATCACGCGGCGAGTTTGAGCCATTTAAAACTTCATCTATTTTCGACGGCACTGCCCAGAATCCGGATTGGCTGGGAGAGGAGCCACAGCGCCTCCAGCAGCTGATGCCAACCTGATAGCACTGTACTGTACTTCTGTATGGGCTATAGGGGAGTATTGCATACGCTGCTATAGTCAGAGCGATCGCTCGAATAGCAAAGGTGAGCGGTGACAGATGATATCATGTCCGTTTGATTACTCCCAAACTGTTATTACGCATCCCTAAATTTAATTAACCACTCCAGAGCCAAGGAAGCTGTTGTAAGTTAAAAAGAAAACAGGTATAGCAACGGAAAAGAAGTTTAGGACAACTTCTCAATATACAAATCATGCTGTTGCATTAGCCTAATCTTCCTTTACCTTGAGTAAAGCGGCACAAATAAATAAAGGCTCGTAGTTGCGCTTCAGCGCTCTAGACATCTGCGCTAAAGCGTAACTACAAGCCTTTACATAAATTCATATAGTTTGGTTTTTCTGTGTTGATTTACTTACTATAGATGAAAGCATCATATGGGTAACAGGTTTCACATTTAATTTGGGTGTATAAATATCTGGATATCCAAGTATTCAAAAATAATTCCCGTATATTTTCTGAGGTTGACAATATTCGTTATTGCTTACCCTTTAGCTAGGCTAGAATTTGTATTCAGAGTCAAGATGTCGCTGCCAACTTCCAAGCAAATAAACTATCAATTTTTACTCCTTACACATATGGTGTGTGCTGATGAGCAGATTCACAACGAAGAAGTAAAAGCGCTGCGAGAATTAGCACAGAATATGAGTATAGGAACACACACCATCGAGGAGATGGAGAAAATATTGTGCCAAGATGAAAACTCTGTATCTGTTGAAAAAGTAGCACGTCAAATCCAAAAAGCTGAGCAAAGTGAGGCAATGCGACAGATAATATCTATTGCCTATATTGACGGTTACTTTGCACCATTAGAACGGGAGATGATAGACAATGTTGCCAAAATTTGGAAATGGTCGAATTCCGAAATAAAAACTTTACTGGAACAAACAGAAGGATTAGACAGAGTTAGAGACGTTAGTGAAAATAGAGATGAATTAGAATTATCTATTAGTGCGCGTCTTTTAAAGGGAGTAGATTCTGTTTTATCTCGCGCATTAGTAGATAACTTAACAAAAGCTGCGCCTGAAAATATTGGACGTAAGATTGAGCAAATACGGAAGGAAATCTTACTAGTAGGACATGAATATGACGAGGCAATCAAGCGATGTAAAATCATAGCAGATGAAGATTACAAATATGCAGAAAAATCCCTGAAAAGAGCTAAGTTTGCTTTAGCGGGTTTAGCTAAAAATTTTGATAAGTGTACTAATGAAATACAGCAAAAAATAATTAGTGAAGGAGCAGCTAATACGGCGAAAGAAGTAGCAAAGCAGCTTGAAATTACCAAAAATGCTTTGACGGTTGAAACTTTAAAAGAGTTTGAAGGGGTATGTGAATCGCTGCGTGCAAAACAACGTGCTTTAAAGCATTTTAGTATAGCTTTCATAGGTAAAACTAAAGCAGGCAAAAGCACTCTGCATGCGATTATTACAGGCGATGGCTGGGATGCTATTGGTGTAGGTAAACAGCGCACCACTCGTTTTAATCGGGTTTATGAGTGGAAAAATATTCGGATTATCGATACTCCTGGGATTGGTGCGCCTGGTGGTAAAAGTGATGAAGAAATTGCTGAAAGCATTATCGAAGAATCTGATGTTATTTGTTATGTAGTCACAAATGACAGCATTCAAGAAACTGAATTTAAATTTTTACAGCTTTTAAAAGAAAAAACTAAACCCCTAATTATATTACTTAACGTTAAAAATAATCTTCGGGACACTAGGAGGTTAGAACATTTCTTAAAAGACTCAGATAAATTGTTTGTAATGAATAGTACAACCGGTTTAGGTGGACATATTGAACGCATCCGTCGCTACGCCAAACAGCATTATGCTAACGACTATTTTGAGATTATTCCTGTGATGCTTTTAGCTGCACAAATGTCACGGGAAGCAGAACATCAGCAACATCAAGACAAACTATTCAAAGGAAGCCGCATACAGAATTTTCTAGATGCTATTCGGGTGTCTTTAGTTGAGCATGGAGTAATTAGGCGATCGCAAACCTTGCTAGGTTCTACAGTTGGTGCAATTGAAGAGCCTAAAAGATGGGTAGCTGAGCAGGTCCAAGCTTATCAAAAATTGACTGACGAGTTGAAAAATATGCGTGATAAGTTCCAAAAGGAAATTATAAAAGCATCTAAAAATAATCATGAATATTTAATACAGCATTAGCTAAAGGAAATCATTCGGAATTTGCAGCTATTCGTCAAAAAATACGTGACCAAATAAAAGAATATCGTAAAAATGGAATCATTACTGTAGCTTTTGTCGGTCAATATAACGCGGGTAAATCTACAGCTATTTCTGCAATTACAGGAAGAAGAGATATTAAAATCGATTCTGACATTGCAACAGATGTAACTACTATGTATGACTGGAATGGTATTAAATTAATAGATACACCAGGACTATTTACAGACCGTAAAGACCACGATGAAATCACCTATGAGGCAATTAATAAATCTGACTTATTAGTTTTTAGTCTCACTTATATGCTTTTTGATTCAATCACAGTAGAAAATTTCAAGAAGCTAGCTTATGAAAAAGGTTATCGCTGGAAAATAATGCTTCTCATCAATAAAATGTCTGATGAAGCAGGAGACGAAGCCCAAAAAATTGCTAATTATCGCAAAAGTTTAGCAGAGGCAGTTAAACCTTACAGTCTTGACGAATTTCCAGTTTGCTTTATCGATGCAAAAGATTATTGTGAGGCGGTAGATCAAGATGATGATTTTCTCATAGAAATCAGTCGTTTCCAAACTTTTATTGATTCACTTAATAATTTTGTCGAACGCCGTGCTGCACTTGCTCGTTTTGATACACCAGTACGAATTGTTTTAGCTTCTGTAGATGAAGCCCAATTAAGCTTTATGCACAATTCTAATCAAGATAGCACTTTTTTAGAAATACTGACACGTTTATCTCGAACAGTGCGTAAGGAAAGAGAACGCTTACGAACAAAATTTCATAGTATAGGTATAGAAATGTCCTCGGCGATTGCTAAAGAGGGAATTAAGCTAGCATATTCTGTGGGAACAACAACTCAGGAAGATTTTGAAAAACTGAATCAAACAACTGAGTCAAATGTGCAAAAATATTATGATAATGTCACCGAAAAATTAAAAAACTTGATAGAAGTAGCTGTTGAGGATATTAGTCAAGAAGTAAAAAAAGTATTGCAGAGTAACCTTGCACAGACTTTTATCAGTTGTTTGGAAAATACTCATAAATTCTCTGCTAAAAATGTTGATGATGATCGGAATGCCGAGCGTCTTCAAGGTCAAGTGGAAGTGCTACAGACAATTGGTGATAAATTAGGAGTTGGTTGGGAAAAATTTACTGCTGGTAGGGTAACTTCTAGTGGTCAAGGTTTTTTAAAAGCCACGAACGTAGCAGGTAGTAATCTCCATCATGTAGTTTACGGTGTAGGAAAATTTATTGGTGTGGATTTCAAGCCTTGGCAAGCTGTTGGTATTGCTAAAAACCTTGCGAATGTTACTATGTTTCTCGGCCCTGTACTAACAGTAGTTGGTGCTGGTTTAGATGCCCATTCCATGCAGAAAGAAGCAGAAAGACAAGATAAAATGGCTGAGGCTCGTCAAGAGATTACAAGTCAATTTATTACCATTGCAAAAAATCTTGAAAATCAAATAGAAAAACTACTTGGAGAAGTAGAACTGCAAGTTTATGGCGAGATTGACAAGCAAATTGCAAGCGCACGTCAACTCACATCTTGCACCTTCTCAATAAGGGGTCAATGGGCATTGTCCAAATAACGGC
>JAQYWN010000607.1 GCA_029379265.1 Rhizonema sp. NSF051 | reverse complement strand
GATTTATACTTAATAGAAGATTGGGAAAAATTCGGATTGAGAATATTAGAAACTTCAAGAAAAAACGGAGGGCGACTTCAGATTTATAATATAGGGACTATTGAAAAAATTCTGGTTGAATTACAAGCAAATAAAGACAAAGTTCTAGATTTTGACAAAAGAGTCCAAGGGACACCATTAGAGTTTTTGTCAGCAAACAAATTTAGCAATGTGCAAGATTCCTAGCAGCGATCGCCTTTTAACTTATTTTGTGGCTAGAGCAAAATAAACACGTTGGGTTCTCAAATATTAAACACCCGGCGTTTTTTTGTATTTATATAAGGATGAGGTATTGCCGGAAAAACGTAATTAACCATTGGAAAGGTGCTAAATCAAAGATACTGATCTCTTGCACGGTCTGCAATGCCGTAAAGCAGCGATCGCCCTTCGGCATTTCCGTTAGCCTCCACATCGGCTGTCTGATAGTCCAACACCTTGCTTCTGCTTTGTGTTTATATAAGGACGAGGTATTGCTAGAAAAACGTAATTAAACAGTGGAAAGGTATCAAATCAAAGATATTGAACTTTGACGCAATGTCAGAATAGCGATCGCCATTCCAATCTTTGAACACCTGTCGCGTCAATATCCTTTGTTGAACCTGCTTTGCCCATTCAAAATGCCCAGCCAGCAACCTCAAGTATGCAAAAAGTCGTCTAGTTTGCACTAGACGACTTCAAAACGTTATAACCATTAATGTGTGTAAGTTTTTACTGCAAACTTATTCCTCAAATAAGTCCCTCTACTTTTAGTTGATTAACTACTGCCTTTCTGATAAATTCGCTACGATTATCCATTGAACGCAGAATACTGTCATAAGGTTCAGGGAAAGCTGCACTGATAGGAGCTTGGTTAGGCTTAAGTACTATTCCCGCATTTTTAAACCTTGTTGCTGGTGAAGGATTTGGGTTAGGCATTTTTTAATTTAAAATATAATTGCTATATCCATTGTAATGGATTAAAATATAGTAGTCAAGAAAAGAGCCAGTCACGGTGTCTCACCACCTACTGGCAGTACATCAATTGAGAAAAATGCACATGTCTAGTCTAACTGAAAGCCTTTTTGATTTCAATCTTGAAGAAATTAAACATTATGGCAAAGGAAGAATGGGATTGTCTATTCGATCTGTCTCTAGAATTGTAAAAATACCGAACTCGGCTTTTGGTAGGGCTATAGGTATTTTTTATGACAAAAGAGGCGATACCACAATCAATAAAGAATTGTCTAGCAAGCTTACTGCTGTTGGATTTCCTCTGCTCCCAAGGAAAGAATGGGCAGAAACTGGTATTCCAGACATTGCAGTCGGAGTTTGCATCTCTCATTATGCTCATCATGCAAAAAATAAAGATCCTCAAGTTGTTGCACTGGCAGAGTCTTTGGTTGCTTGTTCTGTACGTGAAGTTCTTCAAAAAAGATTTGGATACACAGAAGACGGCATAGCAGAAGGGAATACAGAGGTAATTCATCAGCTACAGAACTTACAAACTCAATTTGATGTTCTCCAAAAACAAACTCAAGCCAATAACACTATTATTTCAGTCTTCTCAAAATTTGCTGAAAAAACAGAAAAATCTTTTCCTGGAATGCTTACTTTACTCATAGACATGTGCGAAACAGAAGAAGTAGGAAATGAATCAAAACATGTGTCATTACCTTTTTTAACTCGCTTTCCAGAAAATTTTACGGCATCCAATTGGTTAGATTTTTATGCTCCAGATTTTACCCGCAGACAAAGAGTTAATTTCTGCAAAGATTTGGCTGGTTTGCACAGGGACTTAGTTGATGATCAACCAAAAATGAGAGGTGCATCGTATTTGTACAATCACTCTCATCAACCTTTATTACTCAGAGTAAAAGAAAGTGTTGAGAAATTAATAATTGGTGAAGGAATGTTTGTTCAGTACAACAAAACCAATAAACGATTAGCGGCAGAAGCAAAGAAGATTGCTGCATTTATTGAGGTACAGCCATTGACTCACCGGGAACAATCATTAATTGGAAAGTCTATGGGTACTACAGATTTAGCAATCGCCCTTGGTTACAACGTCTCAGTTAATGACAACAGTTTTACTTCTCGTTTAGCTTTTGCTGTAAAAAAGCAAAAGAATAGCGGAAAAATTCCTGACACAAGACAATATAACCGTTACGTTGTTACGCCAGAATTAATTCAATGTATTAAGAACTGGTTCGACGAAAAACCTGCCGCATAAACTTCATCGCTATTTAGCCAATCTAATACTACAAATTTACGCCGTCGCAAAGACGGCTTTCTTATTTTTACCAAACAATCGGATATTGAACTCTACCAAGGTGTCCAAACAAAGATCGCCCCTCAGAATTTTCTCCAGTACCTGCATCAGTCTCTCCGATAGTCCAACACCCTGCATCTACTTTGTATTTATATAAGGCAGAGGCATTGCCAAAAAATCGTAATTAAACAATGGAAAGGTACTAAAATCAAGGATATTGAACTCTACCACGGTGTCAGAACAGAGATCGCCCCTCAGCATTCGCGCCAGTCTCCCCAATAATCCAACACCTTGCAATTCTTTTAATTTATATAAGGACGAGGCATCGCCCAAAAAACGTGTTTAAACATTGGAAAGGTAATAAATCAAGGATATTGAACTTTTGCAAGGTGTCGGACAGCCGCAACCCTAAAATTAAAATCGCTGATCGCCCGTAGGCTAATGCAGTAAAATTAATTACAGTCTATTACGTAGCTAACTATGGGGCAGCAAGAAAGAGGAAACACCGACAACCGCATCGAATCATTCATCAAAAATATCGTTAACCCCACGCCACCCATTGATCCAAATTGGATTTATGCGACGGCTTGGGAAAAATGCAATGAAGCATCGCGAATGATGTTGAGAATTAGTGGAATGATGTCTGTTGCGCGTGCTGAAGATACTGGCGCGGTAGCTGAGGAATTACGGGAAGCGATCGCACTACTGCAACAAGCAGAGAGAAGTCTGACAAAACAAGCAATGTTTGTAAATTATTTTTCTACTGAGGACTGGAGACGCAATCGAAATTACGGGACAACAGCCAAACCTAATAATTGGAAAGATATTGAATCCGCTATTTTAGATTTAGACGGCGATCGGCGTACCTTAGTGACGCTGGAGGGTGATGGTGATATTGAGATGGGGATTGGTGGAGATGACACTGTCTATGTGGTGTACCTCACCTTTGATGGCGAAGCTTTTCAATATCTCATTGATCCATCAAAGACAGCTTTTGAACAACCTAAAAGTCTAACTATTGGTGGACAAGAAGCAACTTATGCAAGGAACTGCTGTGTAGATTTGGAAATGGCGTTGAAAGCAGCTAAGACTTTTGCTGAAAAGGGGACAATAGATGCGTCGTTAAGTTGGGAGTTGGATTAAGCCAGCTAAACTGATATCAAAAACACTAAAACACCTATAGAACAAAGCTTGGCAACGCCAGCAAAAAAAACAAAAACCGCCAGAGAAGGCGGTGTAAATTTTGGTATTTAATTTGGGAAAGACGAGGGAGTGATCGCTGTTACTCCTGATTCAATTCATCATTAATGGATACAGTAAGATCGATAGAATCATTTCCTTGTGCTTCCAAAATACTTCTTTTGTTCTCATACAATTGCATGAACTTTTTGATAATATCAGGCACCACCGCAGCGAGTTCTTCATCACTCAGTTGCTCTAGATATTCAAAAAAGTAATCAGAATCATTTTTATTATCTTTGTCCATATAAAACTTCTAGTTATATTTTGAGAAAAGACGAGGGGCGATCGCTATTTAATTATCATCAGCTTTCCAAGAGTCTGACCAACTACCAGTTTTTCTGCTAGAGTTAAATGCCCCAAAAGAAGTGGAATAAAAGTGCGGGACTATATGATCAACAACAAACTTTTCCCACAAAGATAATAACTCAACCAAGGGAAGTGAAGTTATTTTGTCCCAATCAATAAGTTCAGTATGTTGCATGATTCTTACAAGAGCCTCTTCACTATCATAAAACCAAGGCTCAATTTTATTTTGGGTTAGACAATCAAGTAATTTAGAACCACATTCTCCTAATTTGCCTTTCTTGTCTAAATTCATGCCATCTAATTGAATGAAGCCTGTCACTTGTCCTATTGTGTTGGATTCACGAAATAACGCAATAACAGCAACAAAGTCAGCTTTAAAGACATTCCTAGAAGTAGGTATTTTTTTATAAGTAGGAATTTCTTTAGCCGCTAACTCAGCAGTAAACTCAAGAGTCTCTTTTTGGTAAACAATAACGACACTAAGCAAATATTTTTTGAAACGCTCAATAGCTTCGTTTATGACAACTCCACCATATGGGTATCCTGGCGCACAAACAGGAATTAAATTAATTTTCATAAGTATTAGATATTGCAGCAAGTATATTATACTCTGCATTTTTTCAAGTGTCAGGATAGAGATCGCCCCTCGCAATTTCTTCAACACTTCGTCGGTATTTTCAGTATATGCAATAGAATTTAGGTATTATTTCTGCTACACATATTTATGGTTCTCGTTAATCCACGTGACATTGAAAAGGCTATTGAGAGTCGGCTTGAGAGCGGTGGACTTAATGCAAGAATCCGCACTGACCCCAGCGAGACTAACAGTCGCCCAGTCAACAAATATTTTGTTTGGGTAAGATATTACGAGTCTCCTGAGTACCCTCAAACAGCATCGCCAGATTACTACGGTGTCAGTCAGCAAAGGTTAATGGTATTCCACGTTTTGACTGACGTGGCTGACTTAGTGAATCACGAGAAAGCATTGCTAATCCACAACAGCGCGATCGCTCTCCTTACTAACTTTTTTCCACCCGTCGCAGGCGTCAAGACTCCACTTGTGATTAAACGTGACAAGTTTGAAAAATCAGGGGAAGGACGCTGGCAGTACCGCGCCGACTTTGAGATTCTTACCGAGCATATCTCTGAGTTGCCCACCGACTTCGTTTTGCCAGAAGAAATTAAAGTTGGAGTCTTCAACAATGCAATAGGCAAGCGGGGAGATACCACCGACAAAGATGCTGAAGTGGATATCCAGATTCCGCGTACTGTTCGCATCGTACCAAAGGCGAACTGACATCAATATTCTTGTTTTATCGGCGTTACGTTGTTAAATTACAAATTTTGGACAATAACCCTAGCTTTATTTAAATCAAAAGCAAAAAGTGGCGTTGAGTATTCAAGCAGACAATACTCTATAAATGTTTTGAAATAAAAC
>JAQYWN010000606.1 GCA_029379265.1 Rhizonema sp. NSF051 | reverse complement strand
TGAGTAATGAGTAATGAGTAATGAGTAATGAGTATGGAGTAATGAGTATGGAGTAATGAGTAATGAGTAATGAGTGATGAGTGATGAGTAATAGGAGTAATAAGTGATGAGAATGAAGTGAAAGAGGATATGAGTTGAAATTTGGAATGTTTTTTTCACTTTCTTCTGACTCAGCACTCCTAACTCCTAACTCATTACTCATTACTCATTACTCATTACTCATTACTCATTTTCACTGTCTACCTGATCGCCTCGTTCCAATTCCCAGAGGATTTGATTGCCTTCTCGTCGAACCCGTGATACGATCCAGTTTCGCCAGCGCCACTCGTCACCCCGACTGGTAACGGCACTTGCGTGGACATCCATGAGATCTGCCAGTTCGGAACTAGTGATTAAGTAGCCTTTTTCGGCAATTTCGTCAGCTATGCGGAGGGTTTCAACTAAGTTCCGGAGTTGCCCCACCCTCATCTCGCGTGGGATTTCTTCATTTGTAGCGGTAGTTGTAGGTGCCGTCTGTTGATCCATAGTAGTTATGTCTGTTACAATACTAATTTCGTGTATCTTTTTGTTAATTATTGCAATATTTTCGTCATAATCGGATGCTTCTGATACATTTGACTCGCTTTTTTGCTGTGAGGATTGCGAAGAATGAGATAATGCTACTTGTTGTAAGGATGGGGTTCTACCAGTGGCAAAGGCACGGGCGATCACATCACACCGTTCGTTACCTACATTACCAGCATGACCCCGAACGTGCTGCCATTTGACCTGTTGAGTGTTAAGTCCATCCAAAGTTTCCAACAAATCTTGGTTAAGAACAGGTTTTCCATCTGCCTTTTTCCATCCTTTCTTTTTCCAACCCTTCACCCACTTAGTCACGCAGTTAATTAGATATTCACTGTCAGTGTGGAGAATAATTGGTTCTGTTTGTTTTGATACTTGTAGGAATTCGAGGGCAGAAATCGCCGCTTGCATCTCCATCTTATTATTAGTAGTATGAGTAGATGCGTCGCCCATTTCGTGAATTGAACCATCGCTGAAATAGACGACGACACCCCAACCGCCAGGCCCAGGGTTGCCAGTGCAAGCGCCATCAGTGTATATGCTTTGAATTGTGCGTTGAGTAGACATAGTAAAAATATGAAACCGCAAAGAAGAGGCAGAGCGTTAGTCTGATTTTCAGAGTTCAAGCAACTGCCGTACAGAGAACGCGAAAAAGATTGGTTGCACAACAGACAAAATATTAAGGTTAGCACAATACTTGTCACTGTTTGTGCGATCTTGATATATAGCAGATTTCATGTGGATGAGGTACACCAAATTGTAAGGGCGAACGGCTGTGACGCTCGGAGCGCGAAGCGTCTCCCCGAGTGAGAAGACTCGCGCTTCGCTACGAAGATCGCCCCTAAGAATGTACTTCACTCAGTTGCAATCCGCTATAGTTTTTCGTTTGGAAGTCATTGTTATTGGCTTAAGACGAATTGTCAGCCAGTACATTATCTTGTAAATATCAAAAATTGCGTTCTTCTAGCTTTAATTCTGGCAAATGTCCAGTAATTCTTGATAGTATTGCTCGGATTCCTCGGGTAAATGTGCAGTCATCTGTAAGGTATGCAGACGCGGACTTAACTTAAAAGCTTGGGTGATGTCTATCCGACTCAAAAAATCCAAATCGTGGGAAATCACCCAAAGCGCACCTTGGTACTCATTAATACCTTCCACCATTTGATCAACAGTTTCAATATCCAAATTATTAGTTGGTTCATCGAGAATCAGCAAATCAATTTCCGAAATACTGATGATCGCGATCGCTAACCTTGCCAACTCACCTCCGCTTAACACTGATGCAAGTTTGTTCACCTCATCATTTTTAAATAGGAAGTGCCCCAACTGCTGCCGCAAGAGTTGATAACTGAGATTGGGATTAGCCGCTTGGATATTTTGCAGAATTGTTTGCTGTCGATTCACCAGTTGATAGGTTTGATCCAGGTACACAGCTTTCAATCCCTTCGCCAACACAACTTCTCCGGACTCTAAAATCGCTGTTTGGTTCTCCATCCCCAAGATTGCTTTCGCTAAACTTGATTTACCTGAACCATTAGCACCAGCGATCGCCACTCTATCCCCAGCAGACAAATGAAGTTGGATGTTCTCAATCAGTAGACGATCTCCTACCTGAAGATAAGCACCTTGAATATCAATTAAATTTCTACGTTTTTGACTTCTTTCTTCCAATTGAATACTTGTCGTCTTCGTGGTTTTTACTTTCGTTTTAACAACTTTTTCAGTAGCTTTTGCTACTGCTACTTCATGTTTCTTTTTCGCTGTTCCGGCTTTTGCTTCGGCTTTTGTTTTCAGAAGTCCTGCTTTTACTTTATCTACACTACCACTCAGAAACTTTTTGTGACCATTGCTATGAGATTGGGCTGCCCGTTGCTGTTCTTGCAATGCTGATGTTGTGGCACGCTTTAGTTCTTTTTTGGCAAACGAGTGCGATCTCATAGCAACATCTCGTTCTATTTCTTTTTGCTCTCGGTATAAAGAAAAATTGCCTCCATAGACATTGACTCGATCTGGTGTGAGTTCCCAGGTAACATTTACGACCATATCCAGGAAAAAAGGCTTGTGAGAGACAATGACAAAAGCTCCCTCAAACTCATGAAGAAAATGCCTTAAGTTTTCCAGCGCTATCAGATCCATGTGGTTTGTAGGCTCATCTAGCAATAACACGTCTGGCTTTTGAGATAAACCAATCGCTAGAAATAGCTTCGTGAGTTCCCCACCACTTAAAGAAGCTAGCGGTAGGGATAAGTCAAGCATAGTATTATTTGCTGCCAAAATCTCCTCAATCTTCCACCATTCCTCAGTCATAGAACTCAAAAAATTGAGTACCGTATCCGCTTTGATTTCCTGGCGGATAGTACTAATCTGCGGTAAGTAGTAAACGGTACCATGGCGTGAAATAGAACCGCTTGTAGGAACAAGTTTACCCGCAAGAATTTGTAGTAAAGTTGATTTACCGACTCCATTGCGACCGACTAAAGCAATGCGATCGCCCTCCTCAATACTCACCTGAACTCCCTGAAATAAAGTCTTGGTCGATGTGAGTTCGTAAGCTACATTCTCAGCTAATATAATTGATTTTTTCTGCATTATTAAACCTCAATAAAGTGGTTTATCTTGGAATGTGGAGATCATAGCCCCTGAAAAAAGAGGGTTGCCCCCAGACACCAGAAACGCAACTCTCCATAACACGATACTGCTTTGAGAGCGCGATTGGGCATTTTAACACTGCGCCGAAGCGCAATCGCCCCTACAGAAACGCTTTACACACAATACAGACATACTACATACTATGAAGAGTCGGATCGCTCTGACTGTTCTGCCAAGCGAAATGGCACTGGGTGTCAAATAAAGGCGCGGACACGAGTGTGGCATTACAAATTGAGTTGAAGGGCAATCTCACTGTTTACAATGTTAATACTACAAAGAGGATTACGGCAATGAGTAATGAGGAGTCACACTATTGGTTTGCTAAAATTAGTAATGGGAAACGAAGTCAGGCTTTGAGGGCAATTCGAGTCTTATTGGGTGAATAGTTAATAGCCTGTGAGAATATTCCCATAAGGTAAGGCTGTTGTCCGTTACAATGTGGTGAACTTTATCAAAATAAAACCCGCTATAACTACAAACAGGAGGTAGAGAAAATATGAAACTTGACGCACGAGGTGCTGTAATGGCAGCTAAGAAATATTTTGACGAGATACAGGAATTGATAGGAAGTACTCTCCAAGACATCTTGCTCGAAGAGTTAGAACTCTCAGAAGATAAAAACTTTTGGTTGATTACATTAGGGTTTAATCGTCCTGTACTCAAGACGAAAAATCCCCTTTTTCCTGAACTTGTCGCTTCTCCAGAGTATAAGCGAGAGTATAAACTTTTTAAAATCGACTCAGAAACAGGCGAAGTTCAATCAATGAAAATTCGTCAGGTATGAAAGAGTTTCTTCGCTCTTTATTTCAAAAAGATAAACAAAAAGGTATTTTGATTGACACAAACATTTTGCTACTTTGGTTCGTTGGCAGTGTTAATCGCTCCCGAATATCCCAATTTAATCGGACTGAGCAATTCTTACCAGAGGATTACGATTTATTAATACAGATATTGTCATATTTCTCAAAAATTATTACGACTCCTAATATTCTTACAGAAGTCAATAGTCTTCTGAATCAGCTTGGTGAACCAGAGCGTTCTCAATGTTTTTCAATTTTTGCTCAATTTTTCAATAGATTAGATGAATTTTATCTAGAGAGTAAGAATGCTGCTAGTATGGATAATTTTAATAAATACGGACTTACTGATTCTGGAATTGTCATGCTGGCAAAAAATCAATATTTAGTGCTTACTGATGATTTTAAGTTAGCGAATTACCTACAGAAAATAGGTGTTGATACAATAAATTTTAACAATATTCGGACTTACGGATGGTAATAGAGATATTCTCATCAAGGCAATTAAAAATAAAGTCTTTAATTTGTCTCTTACTGATTTAATTCACACGCAAATGATGAATAAAGGGTATTGTTCCCTCTTTCTCTACAAACATGATAGTTCTGGCTATTTCATCCATAATATTTAATTATTTTGGCTAATGACAGTTGACGGAATTTGATATTACCTTTAGAAATTTCCTCTTTCATAATTAAGAGTCAACCATTACAAAAGGCGAACTAAATGTCTTACAGTGAATTTAAATTGAGTGAAGTTATTCAGAAATTTGGATTGACTATTGATGAAAAATCGGGAATGTTTGCCCATTTTCCCGAAGAAGAGTGTAGCGATTTACTAGCAACAATTCTTAAAGAAAATATTGATTTGGCTGTTTCTATCAATACAGAGAAAGCACGTTCTGAAATGATAATCAGTCCTATATTACTTGAAATTAGACGCAAATTTAATGGAGAAATCAGTTTGTTTTCGGGCGTTGATTTTAACGTGGATAATCAAAAAGGGTTGAATGGCTTTTGTGATTTTATATTGAGTCTTTCAAAAGAACAGCTTTTTGTTCGCGCACCTGTGATTACTCTTGTAGAAACAAAAAACGAAAATCTGAAATTAGGGTTGGCGCAATGTATAGCTGAAATGGTAGCAGCCCAGATTTTTAATGAACAGCGAGGTAATTCGATCAAGGTAATTTATGGTGCTATAACAATCGGGACTATTTGGCAGTTTTTAAAGTTGGAAGACAAGGTTATTTATATTGATTTAAGTGAAT
>JAQYWN010000605.1 GCA_029379265.1 Rhizonema sp. NSF051 | reverse complement strand
TTATTGTATATTGCAATACTTACTCAAGAAATTTAGAAAACAAAAACCCGTCCTTATAGGACGGATTTTTAAAACCATTTTTCTGATAATTAAAAATGTCTAATTAAAAAATTTGAATTTTCCGGCGATTATCCGGACTTAATTGCTAACTTTTTTCACATTCATGGCTTGGTGATTTTGAGCAAGGATATGTAACAGTACAGCACAAAGCGCGGATGCTCGTCTTAGATAAACCAGTGAAAGAATCTTTTCATCCAGTAGAACGGGCAATTGCAGACTCTATCGCCTCAGATGGACGTATTGATAAAGTTCGGAGTACAGCCATCGTGGCAGTAAATTCGCTCCGAGATCGATTGCGTCAACTTGATCTTTTAATGAAACCGATCCAGAGCTTCAAAACCCAGACTGCTCCAGCCGTCTTGATAGCTGCTCTATTAGGATTAGGTATTGACAAAATTTTTGTCGGAATTTCTCGTGGTAAGCCAGTTGGGTACTTATGCGTGCTGTGTATCCTCATAGCTGTCATTGGTTTATTGTTCTGGCTAACACCGACTCATAGCAGTCGTTACGGTGATCGCATCCTACAAGACCTTCGCACCCGTATGCAAGGCTCAATCAACGTGGATAATCCAGATGCTCCCCAACTTCCACTCTTGTTTGCTCTTTTGGGCATGACAGTTTTGTCGAGTGATACATTTGCTGATCTCAAGCAGGTACTCACAAGAGTGGCTAGTAGTAGCAGTGACGGTGGTTGTGGTTGTGGTTGTGGTGGTTGTGGTTGTGGTGGTTGTGGTGGTTGTGGTGGATAGCCTTATAACGAGCGCACTTTCTAATTATTAAGGTGCAATGAGCAGTGAGGCAGAATGTCCTGCATGGAGGAGCAACCACCCCACAAAAAATCCGTGTGTAGAGAAGGGGCAAGTCTTTCGCTCCTACGTCCCGTTCGCTTGTTTTTCAAACTCTAATGGACAGATTGGATTTGCGCTTTACATTCCATTCTTAGGCAAGCTTCTAACATTAAGAATTTTCTATTCTCGGCGGCAAAGGCTTTGATCGTAACCCCAAGATTAGATTAAAGTTAAAAAGTGTAAAGATCTCTCACTTTATAAAACGACTTGTCCGCTTTCACTTTTGAGATTTTCATAAAAACGTCCATGCAGCATTGTTTTTGGCGACGAATTCTGGCATTTATTGCGATATTTTTCTTGAGTGGCTCGATTTGGGTGACGCATTCTCCCAACGCTTATGCTTATGAAAATCCCGATTTACTACCCGACACTCCAACTCCAGTTGTAGACTTAGCCAAATCTCTCACCGAGATTCAAGAACAGAAACTTGTTAAAGAATTAGATCAATTTGAAGCCGATACTGGTTGGAAACTGAGGGTTTTAACCCAGTTTGATCGCACCCCAGGCAGAGCAGTGATCAATTTTTGGGGTTTGGACGACAAAAGTATTTTGCTTGTTGCTGATTCGCGCGGCGGTAACATTCTCAGTTTTAGTGTCGGTGACGCGGTTTACAATCTGCTCCCACGTACTTTTTGGATAGAATTGCAAACCCGCTTTGGCAATTTGTACTACGTGCGAGAGGAAGGAGAAGATCAAGCCATCTTAACAGCCATGGAAACGGTTAAAAACTGTTTGAGTCAGGGCGGTTGTAATGTTGTTCCTGGACTTCCACGAGAGCAGTGGATTCTCACTCTCATCAGTTCAGTTTTGGGTGGGGTGATTTGTGGATTTGCAGCTCAGCCCCGTGAAAAAGGACAAATAGTTGCTTGGCAATGGGCTTTAATTTTCTCTCCTTTGTGGGGAATCTTGTTCATTGCCTTTGGTATTGGACCGGTGGTAACAAGGACTCAAGAATGGTTACCTCTGGTTCGCAACATCATCGGTTTTCTCGTCGGTGCTTTGGTTGCTTATTTGTCACCTAATTTTAGTCGGTCTTCTCCCAGTGCAATGGATTAGCTGGTAAGCTGAAGGCTAATAGCATAAAGCGGGTCAATTGATGGAATGGCATATAACTGATGCTCAAAGTTTGGCGATCATTGATCGCGAAGTAGGCGATCTTGGATTTTCACCCGCAGAGTATGAGATAGTCCGACGGGTGATTTATTTTACATGTGACTTTGAGTATAAATCTTTGATTCGTTTTTCCGAGCGTGCCTTGCAAGCTGCCGCCGCAGCACTGGCGGCACGTACTACCATTGTGGTCGATGTCCCAATGGTACAGGTGGGTATCGCCGACAACATTCAAAACACTTTTGCAAATTCTCTGTATTGTAGCTTAGACACGCCTACTCGTCCTCAAAAAGACAAAACTCGTGTTGCCTGGGGAATTGAAACTCTAGCCAAACGTTATCCAGAAGCCATAATTGTCTTAGGTCAAGCACAAACTGCTCTTAGTGCGATCGTTGATTTAATCGAGGCAGAAGAAATTAAACCTGCTTTAATCGTCGCTACGCCTCCAGGATTCGTGAATGTAGATGCGGCTAAAGAACGGTTGCGTGACTCTTTAATCCCTAACATTACTATTGACAGTCCCAAAGGTAACGCTATCGTGGCAGCAGCCATTGTCGATGGGTTAGTAGACTTGGCTTGGCAAGCTTATGGAGAGAGATGAGGTGGAATAGAGGTATAGGAGGCGCGGAGTTTTCATTCTTCGCTCCTCACTCTTTTTCAATCGTCACTACTTGAACGGCGGCGACGACGCGGTCTTTCCTGTTGGGTATCGCGCAAGCGGCGACTCATTTCAGTAAAGAAATCCCGTCGCAAATAAGGATAATCGCTTACCCATAATTCGCGACTGGGAATATAGACATCAGTAATTTCTTCGATTGTGCTTAAATCAGGAGTATTCGACATCACGATCATTTCCGCAATTTGACCGCGACTGATGGCCTTGAGGGAAACTCGTAATGGTGCTTTTAACTCAGCAGTAAATCCTGAATCATCACCCACTTCTAGGTTAATTCGTTTTTCGCGGTTTTCGACAATCACCAAATCGCCTTTGTTGTTAACAGTTTCCTGTTTCCCCATCAAGTCTTCGGTAATCCAGAAATCTTGTACTCGACCACGAAAAAAGCCGCTGTACTTGTAACGGCGACATTCGACATTACGCATACTCGCTCGAAAAACTGGTCCCCATAACCAGTAAAAAGCGCCAACCATCCCTAGTAGAAACAAGATTGGACCAAAATCTAGTCTGAAAAAAACTTTCACAAGCAGAATCATCGCTACAGCAACGACAGAAATTAACACCCGCTGTAGAAAATCTGAAAACTTCCCCCAATAGTACTTGTACTGCGGACCACTAGCAATCAAGGGAATGACTTGTTCAAATTTCTTGCGCGTGAGAGGAACTAACATGATTTTGGATTTTGGATGCGTGGATTTTGGATGAATTAAGCTTTCTGCTGACCGTTGAAGACTCTAATCTAAGTTTTTTAGTAAGGCCAATGACGCGCTTCTCTAAAGAAGCTCACACTTACTGCACAACAGAAGTGTATGGATCTGTCACAATATCTTTTCTAATCCATATACTAAAGACTTTAGCTCGAGGACTTTGCGAATTGCCAGTAGGACTCCTGGCATATAGCAAGCGCGATCGCTCGTATCATGTCGAAGAGTATAAATTTGACCTGCTGCGCCAAAAATGACTTCCTGATGGGCAATCAGTCCTGGCAAACGCACGCTGTGAATTCTAATACCTTCATTTGCTATACTACCCCGCGCTCCTGGTAAATTTTCCGTTTCCTCTACTTTAGCTTCGTTAAAATTTTTCCCCATTTCTCCTAACATCTGTGCGGTTTGAATAGCCGTACCGCTGGGAGCATCAGCTTTTTGGTTGTGGTGCAGTTCAATAATTTCTACATGGTCAAAATGTTGAGATGCAGCGATCACCGCTTGTTGCAGCAGCACCATCCCAATCGAGAAGTTAGGAATAATCAGACATCCAGTGCTTGCTTTATCAGCAAATTCCACTAGATTTTGAAGTTTTTGTGCAGATAATCCCGTTGTACCGACAACAGGACGAATACCATAGGCGATCGCACTGCGAATATTGTCATACACAGAATCAGGATGTGTAAAGTCTACCATGACCCCAGGCTGTTTTTCTTGAGCAGCAAATGCCAGCATTGATTCCAACTGATTAGTAATTGGAATTTCCAATGGTTCATTTAAACCCGCCAGCTCCCCAGCATCTTGACCTTGAAGTTCGGGACTCTTATCAATTGCACCTACTAAAGTCATATTTGGTGCTTCTGCCACTGCTTTGACCACTTCACGTCCCATTTTGCCACCTGCACCATTGACAACAACTGGGATATTGATTTGATTTGCCATAATATACAAGTTTTAAATCATCAAAGGAATTGTAGAGCCAGTACCGCTACGCGGAATTAAAAATGAAAAATTAAACATTAAAAAAGCTTTCGTTGCAGGCAATCAGCTTATCAGGTGTAATCTGAGCGGTTACACAATCGGCACTGAATACGCAAGCCCCACAAACAGCTACCCCTAATAACTGACGCCAGATAGAATCTATTTCTGACATTGCAGTCTCCTTTGAAGCCTGAATAACACAGAAAACTTTCTCCAAGTATTACACGGTATCACCGTCATTAAGATCCACAATCATAATTCCTCTTATTCACTTGCAGGAGCGAACATACAGTCTGTTGTTGATGATCCCATGACTTTCCGAGTGCAAAGCATCCAGACATTTTCAGCCATAACCTGGATTATTAGCGTACTACTTAATGTATTTAATACACAAATTCGACTCTATAACACATATTTGAGGACAACAATCTGTAATTTTAGATACAAAATTAAATGCGCTTACCCTGGAGATGCCCTTGGCCACAGCGGTATCGCCCCCATCGCGAATGGTGAGTAGTAAAGTTAAGTAGCTTTCAGCAAGTCAGAATTATTAGAATTCGTATCAACTATTGGGGTTCACTAATTACTGTAACATTGGGATCACATCGAGCACCCGTGAAATACACATAATTAAACGCGTCCTGATCATTAAGAATACTTGCACGTAAAAATAACCCACTCCAGCGAGCTAAAGTTTCAATTACTACATCTTGAAGTATCGTAGGTGTGTTACTGTCTGGGAATGGTCCTAGTGGGTTGTTGCTATTTGTGATACCGTAATGATTGGCACCTGTTAAACTTATCAAAGTTTTTGGAGGATTTTGTATATTGTCGTAAGTTGCATCAGTTAAAAACGGAGGAATTATACCGTCCAGTGTTCCTTTTAATAAAGCAACAGAAATCCTAGAAT
>JAQYWN010000061.1 GCA_029379265.1 Rhizonema sp. NSF051 | reverse complement strand
GGGGCAGGGGATGCAGGGGAGGAAAAAAGAGCTTATCCTACGCAGTATTGGCATCAGCCCAAATTTTTACCTTATGTCTTTGATTGCTTCCGCCAACACGACAGTACCACTACCCGAAGTTATGGTGGGCTAGGTTTGGGGTTGGCAATTGTTCGCCAACTTACTGAATTACATGGCGGGACAGTAACTGTGGCAAGTCCGTAGGAAGACAGCCCAATCGCATAACAGAGTGCATTTTTTGTAAATTATTTACAAAACTTGTATTTTCATGCAATACAATAAGGATTAAAGTCTGTCTATCAATTAAAAAAGTAGTCTATACAAGCCTTTAGTAGCGAGTCTGAGAGCAGCATGACGTCAACAGCAGTTTTGATTGATTCTTACGAGATTCAGCAAATCTGGCAAAGAAAAGTCAGTCCATCATCGAGATTTGACGAAATTGCTGCCAGATTACGCAGGATAGCCAAAATTGTTAAACAGGAGTGGAATAACTTTCCGCCAGAAAACCGTGAGCAACTAAAAGAACTTGCGTACTCCTTAGTTGAGCCACATAAAGGTCTACCTAATCTGAAGCGCACCATTTGGGTAGCAGCATACATGTTGTTTATAAAAGCAACCAATCAAACAGCAGAATTTCACTCCTGCATTGAGGCTCTAAATATGCTCGTCGATAACATTTTGGATGCTGTCGAACAAGAAGATCCTAGTTATCAAGCGGTTTTATCTGATACCCTAGAACAACTGTACTCAAACAAGGTACAAGGAAAAGTTTTAGAGGCGGAGGAGACCGGTGAGTGGCTGCGAAATTTATCAGATAGTGCCCTTGGAGAGATTTGAAGGTAGCCTCAAGAAGCTAATTAAAAGCCATTACCGCAAAAATGAAAGAGCCAGGAATTGTTTTTTGGAGTTAATCGAGTATTTTATAAGTGAACTCCGTAAGAATCCTGGCTCTTGCCCAGATTCAGAAGATGAAGCTTTTCCAAAAGGCTGCCATCAACCAGTTTTTAAATTTAGGAAAATCAAATTCGACATGCCGGAGTTGCGAGGCGCTTCTAGATGCGGTCGTTTAATTTATGTCATTCACGAGGAATTGTGCATTGTCTACTTAGTATGGGTATACACTCACAAAGAGTTTCCTAAGCGACCACATGACGACGACTTAAGAAAAGAGTTTGACGCTTATTCAGCAAAACACTGAATAAGCGTCAAACTTGAGGGTTGATAGCAGTCACCGAAAAACATAGATTTATCGATAATTAAGTTGATATTTCCTGAAAAAATATATTTCACGCTACGTTTCAATTGGTGAAGTTGCTCAAATCAAAGCTTACTCTTAGCTGCTTAACTTAACAACTTTTATTGTAATTTCCAAGTTTTACCAGGTTTTAATAAAGGATACGTGAGTGTCCAATTTTGTGGCTCTTTGACTTGAGTGTACATACCTTGAAGAATTATTCTCAGAGCAGTTCGAGTTCTAATATAGTCCCTAATTATATGCGTTCCTGGTAAGGCAGTAATCCCCTCAAAGTTTTGGAAATGGCCAAATGGTCTTTCACAGTCGCTGCCAATACCTTTCACTGTTAAAACAAAGAATGGAGCTTCTTTATATTCATCGGGAACTATAAATATTCCATATACGTGATGTTCACCTAGCCAAGGCTTAACAACGACTTTCGTGGCTTGGACTTGATAAGTTTCGGTTTTTGATGCCAGAAAACTTTCTACATTACAGTCAGAATCATCTAATGGTGTCCATAAATACAATATTGTTAAAGTACTAAGTACTAACAGCAAAATTACAATATAAGATTGTTTCCACCACATAGAGTTTCTTATGAAAAGGAATCAGGAGTAGGGGCTTTGTTTAATTCAGATAAATCGTGAGTCAACACAAGCCCGTACAGGAGTTAGGAGTTAAAATATGCTTAATGAGCTGCAGGAGCTTTAGCACCAGAACCTCCCTTACCTAAGAATAGCAACAGAGGAAGTGAGCAAAGAAACACAATTCCGACGAATCTAAAGATGTCAGCAAAAGACAACACAGCAGATTGTTGATCGATAGTCAGACTAATGACGGTGAGTGCTTGCTGATGAGCTGTGGCTGCATCCATTCCCCGGTTTTGCAATGCTCCAGTTAAAGAGTCGAGACGCTGATTTGTTTGTGGATCGTAAGGAGTTACATGAGAAGTTAGAATTGCCCGATGGAAAGCTTCCCGTCGCTCAAGCAATGTCGTCAATATGGCAATTCCCACGCTACCTCCCAATTGGCGGGTGAGATTGTAAAAACCAGAGCCTGCGGAAATATCCTTTTTAGGCAGTGGTGCTAAAGAAGCCAGACTAAGGGGCAGAAACATTAGAACTGTCACTGCTCCTCGCATGATTAACGGCCAGTATAAATCATCTATTCCTGTCTGTGGGGTGATGCTAGATAGTTGAAACATGACTAAAGCCATGCCGATCGCACCGCTAGCAATTAGTAGTCTGGCATCGACTTTACCTGATAACTTGCCTAACATAATCATTGTTATTGCTGAAGCTAAAGCCCCCGGAGCTAGCAAAAGTCCTGTCTGTGTTGCGGTAAAGTGGAGTATGCTCTGAGCAAAAACCGGTACGACAAAGAGAGCTCCATAAAGTCCCATACCGAGAATTCCTGAGTAAAGACTTCCAGCTGCTAGGGAGCGGTGACGCAGTACTCTTAAGTCAACCGCAGGATGTTTGGCTGAGAGTTCGCGCCAGATGAACAATGCCAGTCCGACGAAAGCAGCGACTGCGAAGGTGGAGATAAAACTAGATTCAAACCAGTAGTTTTTCTGTCCTTCTTCCAATACTGTCTGGAAACAGCCTATAGTGAGCGTTAACAGCCCAATTCCCCACCAATCAACACTTCGGTTTTGCTGCTCGTTTTTGGGCTTGTCTTTTAGTAAAAATACCCAAGCAAGTGCTACAGCTAATATACCAAAAGGAATATTGACAAAGAAGATCCAGCGCCAACCCAAACCATCGGTCAGGAATCCTCCTAATGTCGGACCAATAGCAGGACCAGAAATCACCCCGATACCAAAAACCGCCTGAGCAATACCTTGTTCTTCCGGTGGGAAGGTTTCAAATAAAATCGCCTGTGCCTTGGCAAGCAACCCTCCACCACACAAACCTTGTAAAATACGTGCAACAATCAGTGTCGGCAGATTCACTGCGAAACCGCACAGGACTGAGGAGATGGTAAAGCCAATGAGTGAGAAGATAAAATAGTTTTTCTTACCAAAGTAATCTCCCAACCAAGCAGTCAAAGGAATGAGGATCACGTTGGCGATCGCATACGAGGTGACAACCCACCCGACTTCTGTCACTGTTGCTCCCAAACTCGCTTGAATGTCTGTCAGAGCAACGTTAACAATGCTGGTGTCAATGACTTCTAAAATAGCACCTAGAGAAGCCGTGATTGCGATCGCCCACTTCTTAGGTCCGTAGACATAACCAGGCAGCTGAGGAGTTGAACTTTTAGGTTGATGAGAAATTGAACGCGGGGAAATTTTTGTCATACCTAACTCACTATTCCCCGGACAAAAATCTCGACGGAATTCTCAATATAATCATCACTGCTATAACTTAAAGGAGTCAGTGCTGCACTGCGTCGCAGCATCCCAGCTAGGAGCATACCTGTAAACATATCAATGCTTGAAACCAAGTCAAGATCTGACCGCACTGTTCCTTTTGTCTGAAGATGACGCAGGTAAGCTACCAGCTTTGCTTTCAGCGACCTGGCTGCGTCTTGCATAACTCGCCGTGCTGCTTCAGGATGCCGTTTAGCTTCCCCAATGATGGTACGAATTAAATCTTCTTGCGCCTCCAACATTTTGTTGTATAGTTGGGCGTAATGTATTAAATCAATGCGAAGATCTTGTGTCCATTCATCTGGATGCGCGAGGGCTTCTGTCTGTAGCGCTAATGTATTTTCAATGACTGCTTCTAATAATTGTTCTTTACTAGTGAAATGGCGAAATAAAGTCACTTCATTCACGCCTGCAACACGAGCAATTTCACGAGTTGTTGCTCCTTGAAGCCCCGCAGAGGCAAACACTTGAGTGGCCGCTTCGATTAAACGCGCTTTCGTTATGGCAGGAGAACGTACAGTTTTATTCATTTTTATATAAGCAAGTAAATACTTGCTTACAATATAGCAAGTATTGAATAAATTGTGAAGAGCATCAGTATTCAAAATAAAAGACTTACGTGAAAAGCGAGACTTTGCGCGTAGTTGTGTAGTATTTTTGGTGCAAGTCTGTCTTTTGGTGAATCAGATGAAACAGCTCCTCAAGTACCTCCATCAAGAATGGAGGCAGTACCTGACTTCGATTCCGGGAGTTTTAACAACTGCCGTCCGGAAAAAATCTATCCAATGGCTGATGCTGCCATTGATTGCGATCGCTTTAGCTTCTTCGCTATTAGCGTCACCTGTTTTAGCCATAGGTGTGTATCAAATGCCCAACACTGTAGAGAGTGGCACCTGGGTTGTAGATAAAGCGGAAGTTCTCAGTCGTGCCAATGAAGGGAACATTAGCAGTACCTTCTCTGACTTAGCAAAGCAAACAGGGAACGAAGTTAGAATCGTTGCCGTGCGCCGACTTGACTATGGAGAAACACCAGAGAGTTTTACCAAAGCACTGTTTGAACAATGGTTTCCGACAAAAGAAGCCCAGGCAAATCAAACCTTGTTAATGATTGACACCGTGACTAACGGTACCTGCATCATCACAGGTGAGAAAGTCAAATCTTTGATGCCAGACGAAATTGCTCAAAGTGTTGCTCATGAAACAGTCATGGCACCACTGAGGGACGGTGACAAATACAATCAAGCGTTTCTCGATGCCAGCGATCGCCTGAGTAAAGTTTTATCCGGTGAACCCGATCCAGGACCACCAAAAATTGTGGAAAATGTGCAAGTAGAAGGCACATTTAAGAAAGCCGAAGAAACTGACAAAGGTAATGCAACTATTTGGGTTATTGGACTTTTAATAGCCGCCACCGTCATCCCGATGGCGACTTATTATATTTACCTAGTTCTTCAACCATCGTCAGACAGTTAGTTGTCATTGATGAAAGAATATCAACTAACTACCAACTCCTCACTACCAACAAATTTCTTTTAATCTTGAACATACTCTTGCCCTGTCACTAAAGCCATTTCGGCACGGGTGAATTCTCGACCCAAATAAGCCGCGTGGTCTAATAAACTTACCAGACAGGGCTGAGTTTGTTCAAAAATTGTCACACACAGTTCTTTTGCTGTTCTGCCAGTGAACAGCGTTGAGTGAGTTCGTTCCACCTTTCCTCGTGAAGGAATAACCTTACCTGTTTCGGGATCGACAGCTAAACCACGCTCATCGATCACATTTGTGAAATGCTTAGCACAAATTAATCCTTCTTCCCGATTGAGGTAAATAATAAAATACCCATTGGCATCAAGGTCAATATGACGCTGAGAAAGCTTTTCATCAACTACTGCTAAATCTTTAACCGTCAAACCCATAATCACTAGAGAAATTAACTTTTATCCTGGATGTTTCATCCTTTATAAAGTGTAATTCTTATCCTCATGAAAAAGATACTGCGGAAATAGAGTAAGGAGTGAGGAGTTATTTGATTATTCCCCTCTCCCCATGATTCAACCCAAGGGCACACCCAATACGGTACGTCTGTGCAGGGGGAGCAGGGGAGGAAAAAACCGTTTGTCGATCAACTCTTAACCGAACTGCCTCTCTACTTCCCCGAACCAAGAACTGCTTGCCTCAACAGATAAATTCGCACGCTCCGAACCGTATTGAGGGCACACCTACTCCTCAAGGCTACGAAGGCTCAACGAGCGTAACCTCCTCACACAACTGGCTCTTCCCTACTCCCTGACTAAAGGGTAATTCCGCATTAATTGCTTCAATCTCCTGTAATTCGAGTTGATTAACCTCACTGAGATGATGGTGTAAAACTTGTGCAAAACGATTGTTGTAAATGCGGTGCATACTGTAGTTGAGTGTAGCAGGGAAACCACGACGCTTTTTATGACGACCGCCGGCACCTGGGTCAAAACTTTGGATGCCGTGAGCGATCGCCCATTCAATCGGGGCATAATAGCAAGCATCAAAATGCAAACAATCAATGTCTTGAAAACTGCCCCAATAACGTCCATACAACCTGTCGTCTTTATACAGACAAAAAGACATTCCTAAGGGTTGTTCACTATCCTGGCCGTATGCTGGTAAAAATAAGACTCGATGGCGATAATTAGCATGGAGTTGTTCAAAAAACCGTTTCGTGAGGTATTTGCTTCCCCACCAGCCGAATTTATCACATGTGTCAGCATAAAACTGGTACATCAAAGGAAACAATGACTGCGGAATTTCATCACCGGAAAGCGGTTGCAATCGCAAATCCATTTTTTCCACTGCTTTGCGTTCGCGCTTGATGTTGCGGCGCTGGTTGGCGTTGAACACTGCTAAATAGTCATCAAAAGTTTTAAACTCTAGATTTTGCCAAATGAAGCTATGGTGCAACCAAGTTGTGAAACCTAGATTTTCCAGGAGAGGACGCCATTCAGGATCGACGAAGAGAAAATGACAACTGGATATACGGTGCTTTGAACAGAAAGTATCAATTTCATGCACCATCATTGCCGTCATCTCTTGCTCATCAACTCCGGGAGCGATCAAGAACCGATAGCCTTCAGCCGGGGTAAATGGTGTCATCCCTAACATTTTGGGATAATAGTCTATGCCAAAACGCTGAGCTAGATCTGCCCACTGGTGATCGAACACAAATTCCCCATAACTGTGTCCTTTGAGGTATAGTGGAGCCGCAGCAATTAAGGTTTGATCTCGCCATACTGTTAAGTGATTTGACACCCAGCCATTTCTAGCTACAGCACTCTGGGAAGTTTCGAGATTGTTCAGCCATTCCCATTCTAAGAATGGGGTTTTTAATGGCATTGCTAAGGCATCCCACGCATCTTGGGGGACAAGAGCGATTTGTTGAATCCAGGCGACAGAATAGCGAGACTTTGATTGTTTCACCATTGAATATTGAGATACAAAAGGTTAGCACTCTTCTGTATCTAGCCTAGTCTAATCTCCCGAACGTTGCCGTCGGTAATGCAAGAAGACTTCTTGCTCAACGGTACGAACTTCAAGCAGTTGTAATCGGGGAGCCAACTGGGCTAAAAATCCTTTTCCGTCTACTGGCGAGGGTGCAGTGGAGCCGCCTAAAATTAAAGGACATACGGTTAACCAAAATTCATCAATTAAGTCAGCTTCCACCATTGAGGCAATTAAGGTACCACCACCCAATACAGCTAAACGTGCTATGCCCATAGTTGTCAAATGTTGTAAGGTACGATTAAGATCGACTTTCGTAGCGTTTGTTTCAAAAACTAGAATCCGTTCAAATTCTTGCGGACTATCACGGGTATTGATTCCTGTTGAGGTTCGTGTTTGTTGGCGCTCTTGCCAATATAGAGATCCTGCTGTTGTCGTAACTAACCAACGTGGGACTGGCTGCTGAAAAAAGCGGCATTCCGGATTCAGCTTTCCAGAGTGTGTAACTACTATATTAAGGGGCTGAGGGGGCTGACCCGCTTGTTTTCTTTGCTGCAGCAGTTTTGGATCGGATACTCTTAATGTCGTACCGTAGGCACGGAGAGTTCCAGCACCGAACAAGATAGCATCAGCAAGGGCGATTTGTTTTTCAAGGTGTGCTACATCCGCCTGAGAGCTAAACCTGGCTTTCACCCGCGTGACATCTGCTATTTTGCCATCTACACTCATTGCTAAAACTGCTGTGGTATTAGGAAGTTGTTGTACCATTGTTTTGGTTTGTCTAATTTGAATATTTCCTCTACGGGCATTTAATTCTCACCAAGAATGAGGAGAAAAAACTCCTGTCTCATATGCTCTTAATAGTCAGTATTCAGGGAGTATCAGTTAGCTTGTAAGCACACAATAATAGTAAGAAAAGTAGGAAAAGTGGGAAAATATGGCTCTTATTGAGGTGAATTATCTAAACCTTCAGGCTTACTTGAACACCCTAATAACTTATGTAGGCTGATAAAGTCAAGGCTAACGGCTAAATACTTCCCTCATTTAAATGCCATCAACGTTTTTTGCACAGTTAGGTTTTTTGAGTATTTGTATAGGATGCTTCTTTTTATCATTAAAGTATTTTATATTTTTAATGTGGTTGAAAAAAGGCATTTTTACCAGCGCATAAAATCAAGTCTAATTACATACTGTTCTGATTGGCACATACAAAGAGAGACTGCCGATGGCTAACCTCCGTCAAGCATCGTTTCGGCGCATATTAGTGTCGAAAATATTACTTTTATCCGTCCCGGTTGTATTGATAGGGGAGATGGTAGCCTTTGACAAGGCACGTTCTAGCCTATTGGAAACTGCTTATCAAAATTTAACAGAAAGCGCTGTTAATAATGGACAGAGAATTTTAGATACAATTGCAGCCCTCAAAACTAACTTGCTCAGTGCAAGTGAAACAAAGACTATACAGTCAGGTTCACGGGATGAAGTGCAACAATTTCTTAATCGGCTAGCACGACAATTGCCAAGGCAAATTGAGTGTTCGCAATTAACCGATTTAGAAACTGGTAATATAGTCGCTACAACTTGTGGCGATCAACCAATAGGCGATCCAACATCACCCTTTCTTAGTGATGGGATTGAAGTCGAAGCAATATTACCTACCAATGCCGGAATAACTGGGGAAATATATACACGCAATCAATTGCGATTACGCTTATCTGCCCCTGTTTACGATGAAGCTGGGAAACTGCATTACGTTTTGAGTTTTCGCTCATCTCTCCTGCATGAGAAGTTAGATAAAAAACCAGGAATGCTTACAGGCTCTACAATGGTTATTGCTGAGGATGGGACTATTTTAGCTCACCCATTTCCCAGTCGGATTGGAACTCATATTCAACAGCAGGCAGATGCTTCGCAACTGAAAAAAATTGTGAGAAATGCGATCGCCGGACAACAAGATTATTTCTTTTTTGAAGAAAATGAGCGGAAATTACTAGCTGGTTATAATGCTATCGATGGTTTAACGACAAAAGGAAAGCCTCAGAAATGGGTAATTGTGGCTGTGACAAGTGTGGACAATGCTTTGTACAGTCTTAGAGACATGAAACTCATTTTTATCCTTTTGACAGTTATCTTAATTGGAGCGAGTTTGTTGGCATCGTTATATGTAGCTCATTACTTAGCACGTCCTGTGGAAAAATTACGAGACTATGCTCTCAATCTTCACTTAAATCAAGCAGCAGAACCAGTTCCTGACAACTTCAACATCCGAGAATTTAATCAATTGGCACAAGCACTGAGTCAAATGTTAGAACGACTGAGGATTTGGGCAGAAGAACTGGAATTAGCTTGGAAGGATGCAAAAAGTGCAAATCAGGTGAAAAGTCAATTTTTGGCAGCAACTTCGCATGAGTTGAGAAACCCTTTAAACATCATTATTAACTGTGTTCGCTTGGTTCGAGACGGCATGTGTGATACTCGAGAAGAAGAAATGGAGTTTCTCAAGCTTGCTGATGAAACAGCGATTCACTTGCTAGGCATAATTAACGATTTACTAGATATTTCCAAGATTGAAGCAGGCAAGCTCTCAGTATCATTGGAAACTATTGAGTTACAAAAAATACTTAAAGAAATCATTAATTTACAATCAGTCGGTGTTCAACAGAAAGGTTTAAAATTGAATATTTCCCAGATGAACGAACGGATGTTCGTTCATGCTGATGCAATGAAACTGAAACAGGTGATCATTAACGTTGTTAGTAATGCAACGAAATTTACTGAATCCGGAAGTATAACGATTCACACAGAAATTAAACAAAAAGATGATCAAGCTTGGGCGAGCATCACTGTCAAAGATACAGGTGTCGGTATCGATCCTACCCAGCAGCAAAAACTATTTCGCCCTTATGTCATGGTAGAAGAAACAGCCAACAAGTTTGGTGGGACAGGATTGGGACTGGCAATTTCACGGAACTTGATGGAACTGATGAATGGCACCATTACTCTTGAGAGCGCGGGTGTCAATCAAGGTACAACAGTGACAATTACTTTGCCTTTAATCGATGCCGCTTTGTTACCTACCTCAGAAAAGCGAGACTCCAAGGACATCGAAATGATCTCCGCAAATCGGGAAGTTCTAGGGGTTAAGAGCAGATTCCCGTCTCAGATAAGGGAGGAAGTCTTAGGTTGTGGGGGCAATGGAAGAAGGGGGCAGGGGATGGAAAACAACTGCATAAATAAATAATGGTGCTACAAATCACATAGCATTCTTTTTTTCCAATTTTGCTCCTCTTCCCCCTCTACCCTACTCTCTTTTTTTCATTCAAATTGTCAACTTTTAAGCAGCTTGATTTTTCAACTCCTTTTACTATCAATAAACAATGCGATTGAACTTTAGCAGAGTCAGCTATGAATAGAGTAAAAGGTAAAGTTGCAATTGTTACAGGTGCTGCTTTAGGTATTGGTCGAGCCACTAGCCAGATTTTGGCACGTGAAGGTGCGAAAGTCGCAGTGACTGATATTCTCTTGGACGAGGGTAAAACGCTAGTTGAAGAAATTCAAGCAGAGGGCGGAGAAGCAGAATACTGGCAGTTGGATGTTTCCAAAGAATGTGCAGTACAGCGCGTCTTTGCTGAAGTTTGCCAAAAGTGGGGAAAAATTGATATTTTGGTGAATAATGCTGGAATTTCTGGCGTTAACAAACCTACTGACAAAATTACGTTAGAAGAATGGAACGCCGTCATGGCAGTTAACGTGAATGGAGTTTTTCTTTGCACTAAATATGCTGTGTCTTCCATGTTGAATACGGGTGGCGGCAGCATTATTAATATGTCTGCTGTTTACGGACTAGTTGGTTCGCCGACGGTGCCACCCTATCATGCGTCTAAGGGTGCTGTGCGTTTAATGAGCAAAACGGATGCTTTGCTGTATGCACAAAATAAGATCCGTGTCAATTCCGTGCATCCGGGATTTATTTGGACACCAATGGTGGAGGGATATTTCGGCAGCTTCGGTGGACGCTCGTATCTCAACAGTTTACACCCTCTGGGACATGTCGGTGAGCCAGATGATATTGCCTACGGAGTTTTATACCTTGCTTCCGATGAGTCCAAATTTGTCACGGGAACAGAATTAGTCATTGACGGTGGTTATACTGCCCGTTAGCCCGATCACTTGATAACACTTTCGTCCACACAGCAAGACACGCAACACAAAAATTACTGTATCATCTCATGTCCGTTTAATTAGTCATAATTTCTGTAAATTTTGTACCCTACCCCCAAAGAGCGAAAACGCAATCCTTTTGGGGGACTTCGGCTTCAGCCGTTCTTCAGGGTGGGGTTCAGTAATTATGGGTGATAAGGGCGGACATGATATGAGAGAGTCGGTCCATTGTAATTGATTGAGTTTCTTTCGTAGAATATAAATCTGACGAAGGCAAGACATTCAATCTGAAAATAGAAATGCGATCGCGCAGTCATTACCTATAACTTTGTTTAGCTTACTCCAAAATTTATCCCACGTCTCACCCGTTCCGGGGAGCGTGGGACAAAGTTTTGAATACAAACAATCATGCAGCAACGAGGAGCAATCCTGTATAAAGCCACGGCTTCATGTAAGTCCCACCCTTTAAAGATTACTTATAGCTGCCGACTGCCATCACACATAGCTGAATCTCTTTTGTGAATTCTTAACACCAAATTTGGACAACACGACCGATTAGCTGTTGCCCCAACCACGGGGTATTACTAGATAGTGTATATAAATTTTTACTCTCAACTTTCCAGCTTTGCTGAGGATCGAATAGAGTTAATTCTGCCCTTTCACCAGGAACGATCGCTCTTGGCTTCTGATTTAAACACTTTAGAGGATGACTGCTGAGAGTTCTCCACAATTCCAAAGCTGTAAACTCTTTAGTTTCAACAAGATGCTGCCATAGTAAAGGTAGTGCGATTTCAAAACCAATTGCTCCTGGTGGTGCTTCGGAGAAGGCAACTGTTTTTTCTTCGTAGGTGTAAGGTCTATGGTCAATAGCGATCACATCGACAACACCTGTCTTGACTGCTTGTCGCAAAGCTACCAAATCACTGCTCTTGCCCAATGGCGGTTCTAACCGCAAGCTCGTATTATAACTTTTAACTGCTTTCGTGTCAAGTAAAAGGTGCATCCAAGTAGTGCTGGCGGTGATGGGTAAACCACTGGCTTTTGCCGATGCGATCAATTTGACACTGCGATCTGTAGAAACGCGCATAATATGTACTGGTGTACCTGTAGCGGCAACTAATTCCAGCAACGAGGAAATAGCAGAAGTTTCTGAGAAGTCGGGATTTCCAGGCAACCCGAAGCGGATGGAATCTGTAGATTCCCGCATAACGCCGTTTGCCATCAGTTGGCGATCGCAACACCAAAATGCCACGGGTTTTCCCAAAGGCTGGAGATACTCCAACACCCGCCTTACCAGTCCCAAATTTTCCCAAGGCTGACTATCGGTAAAGCCTACCACCCCAGATGCTGCCAAATCTGCCAATTCCGTCATTTGCTTTCCAGCAAGTGAGAGGGTGAGTGCACCCCAAATGTTGATTCGGGGACAAGGAGAAGCAGGAACATGGAGACGTGGGGACGTGGATAAATTTTTCGTCTCCCCCTCTCCCCCTCTCCGCAACTGTGCCACTACACCAGGGTTATCAATCGGTGGTGATGTATTGGGTAATAGACTAACTCGTGTAAAACCGCCTGCAGATGCAGCTTGCAAAAAGGACGAGAGAGTTTCCCGTTCTTCAAATCCGGGTTCTCCGGAACAACTATACAAATCTACTAACCCCGTTCCTAGAACCAATCCGCGACAATCTCTCAAATGAGTGTCATTTGGCAGATCTAAAATCTGACTGCTGACGAGATCGATCTTGCCTTCAGTTATCAACACATCAGCAATGCGATCTGTTTCTGAAACAGAGTCAATAACTCGTACTTGTTGTAGCAGTGTACTTGTCATGTTAGGCTATTAGCGTTTGTAAGGGGAGAGCATGTAAACGTAATTGGATCTAGCCCTTATTGATTAATTCATACAGTACTAACTTAGGGCTGAATGTTACAAAGCTCCTGCGGCTGTTTTATCCAATACGCTTCCACTTAAGTGAGCCGTGATATTCATCGCTTGCAGTATTGGTATACTATTTAACCCTAGCGGGTAGTCAATAACACTGACTGCACAATTGCCTTGACGAAAACTCCAAAAATTTGCTGATGATAAACCGAGAACGTGACAAAGCAATGTCTTATTCGTCGCGTCGTGAGCAACAACCAATCCTGTTTTCAGTTGCTTTGCTAAGGCTGTTGTCACAATTGCCTGCCAAGCGGCAACGCTACGTTCCCACACTTGCTGCAAGTTTTCCCCTTCAGGCATTTGAACTTCCCCAGGAACTGTCCGCCAGCGATGCAACTCTCCTGGAAACTCTTGATCTATATCTTTCTCTAATTTTCCTTCCCAAAGTCCGTGACCAATTTCTCTTAAACCATCTTGGAATTCCAAGTTTACACTCTTATGGGGCTGCAATATAATTTCTGCTGTTTCTCTAGGACGCAGCATCGGGCTACTGACAGCGAAATCAATCGCCACATCTTTCAAAAACTCAGCACATAAGCGCGACTGTTGCTTGCCATTCTCATTGAGAGGAACATCAATTTGACCTTGAAACCTCGTTTGACGATTCCACTCGGTTTCTCCATGACGCACTAGTAATAATCGTACTCCTTGGTGAGTCGGTCGCAGCGAGGGCAGAGTTTCTCCCATCTGTTGCGTCTGATTCATCGACTCTAGTTGAACTGGATCTGACAATCCACCTGAAAAATTGAGTACGCTAATACCACAGTTAGATTGCTGAAGCGAATGGTAGCGTTCTCTTGGTATCGATAGGGCAGTCCCAAGCAAAGCACGATTAATACCATTATGCCCGACGATAAGTATGGTTTCGCCTTGATGACGATGCAAGATCTCTTGCCAGAAATGACGTGCCTGTTCGTACAAAGCGATTACGGGGAAAAGCTCTTGGGTTCCTTCACCTTCAGATAAGAGCATTCGTAGTTCTTGGGGACGTTCCTGCCACGTGCTATAGTCTTCGGGAAACTTCTGCTTCACTTCACTAGACAGCATTCCCGCCCATAAGGGGAGATCGATTTCCATCAACAGATCCGAAGTTTGGGTAACAGTAGATCCACTGGAGAGCGATCGGCAGATGATATCTGCTGTCTGTTTCGCTCGTTGTAAAGGACTGCTGTAAATGGCATTGAACGATAAGTTGCTGATGGCTTTGCCGACTTTAATGGCATCGTTATAACCTCGTTCGGTTAATCTAGATGCGTCAGTACGTCCTTGGATGCGCTTTTCGGTATTATAAGTACTTTGACCATGGCGCACAATTATGGCACGAGTCACTTTTTACCCTCCTCTATCTAAAGGACTTATTCTACTGCAAAGTGTTTGCAATGGAATAATTAATACCTACAACAACTCTCAAGAGCCTACTGCCGAACGCACATGAAGGCTTATGCGTTCGGCAGCATAGAAGGAAACCCTTTCTGTTTTTTTGTAACCCTTAGCGCAATCCGGACTATACTTTTTATAAATAACCTGAAAACCATTGAGGATGTGGCTGATGACTGTTGATACATCCGGGATGAAACCAAGGAAGCAACTTAATAATTTTCTCAAGTCAGTTTTTTGTCAAACGGCTACTTGTTTCATTCTCGGTATTTTAGCTGTAACAAATACCTCCCGCCCTTTGTTGGCAGAAGATGGCAATGCTGCTACTAACATACAAACACAAAAAGTTGCACAACAATTACCAGGCAACAATGAAGCGCCAGAAGAGGAGAAACTTAACGAAGCAGCAAATCAATTACTAAACAAAGGTGATTTGCCTGGTGCAGAAGTTGGCTTACGCAAGTTAGTTAAGAAGTATCCTGATAGCACTTATGGGCATTATCAGTTAGGAAATGTCTTGTTTCAACAGGGTAAAAAAGAAGATGCCATCAAAGAATATCGACAAGTCATTCGGTTGGATTCTAAATATGCCATTGCTTATAATGCAGTGGGACAAGTTATGGCGAGTCAAGAACGCTGGGATGACGCAATTAATGAGTATCAAAAAGCACTTAAAATAAATTCAGAATACGGTGAGGCTATAACTAATATGGGTTTATCATTTTTGGGTAAAGGTAATACTCAAGAAGCGATCGCCTCTTTAGAAAAAGCTCAGAAAGTTTTTAATGCACAAGGTAGACCAGAGAGAGCTAAACGAGTTGAAAAAATTATGCAGGAAATAAAAGCTGGTAAAACTCCTACACTTTCGTGAAAGTCTGTGAAGCCCTCCTTGAAAAGAACACATAGCTCAGAACTCAGAAGACACAGATTGTGATGCAATAAGGTTCACTATCAGATAATTTATCTACCACTAACCCATGTATTGACGCGCCATAGCGCGTCAATACATAGATTATCTAGCACTATTGTTTCCATCTATTGTATAAACTGCTTGGATTCCGTCATTTGCATTGAAGGATTGATCTTCTCGCGGAAATACCACAGTAGTTGTATCAGATGCTGGTACACTGGTGACAGTGGAGAGCGGCTGTGAGATACTACGGCGTAACTCAACTTGATTACCAACCTGCCAGAATCCAGTGTAAGGAGTATTATCCTCGGTAACTGTGCCTATAGGAGTCTTCGCAGGAGTTCCTTGGGGAAAGAATGTTGAAAAGTCATTTTGAGATGTTCTATTGCCAACTCCTACCAAAGAATTACCATTTAATGTGTAATTACGCATACTCAAGTCCGAGCTTACTGATGTTTGGGCATTAACGGAACTTCCCAAACCGGAGATAGCAGCAATGATGGCTAAAGCGGTAGTAATAGTTGTCTTCATCAGTTTTTTCTTTTTTTATTAAGTGACTACAGACTTCCACCTAGAGGAATCTTAATATCTAGTAGTATAGAAGTATACCAGATGCCAGATTTGACAAATACTGTCTGAAGGAGTAAAAGTTATGGATTCTTCCTTCAGAAAAGTATTCCTCTCGCTCACATAAGTTTCACTACATAATTACACTAGTAAAGATTCATAAATTTTTCATCCTGTTTTAGAGGTAAGACTTAAGACATATATTTACTTTTGCTCTTGCCCAAAGAGAGAAAGCAAACTTCAATATAGAATATTAGATGCCTTTTACAACTCAACAACTACCGCGTCTAAATGCCAAATCATTACGGAATAACGGTAAACAATACTATATGGACGCTACGGGAAAGAACTTTCCCAGTGTGACGACAATCCTGAATGCCACTAAACCACAAGCAGAGCGCGATCGCCTCAACAATTGGAAATCCCGTGTTGGGATGGAAGAAGCCACCCGTATTTCCACAAGCGCCAGTCGTCGGGGAACTCAAACTCACAAGCACATTGAACGCTATCTACTTGGCGAAAACCCAATTTGTCCCGAAGCCAGTCTTCCTTATTGGGAAAGTATAAAACCTGTTTTAGAAGACATCGATCAAGTTAGACTCGTGGAAGGCTCAGTTTTTCATTACAACATGAGCTATTCCGGTAAAGTTGACTGTGTAGCGAGTTATCAAGGCGTTCCCTGCGTGTGTGAGTGGAAAACTGCCGACAAACCTAAAGGTTCAATTGAGAGATTGTATGAATATCCACTGCAATTAACGGCGTATTTAGGAGCAGTTAATGAGTACTACCAAGATTACGATCTTCAAATCAATCATGCTTTAGTCGTTGTAGCAATTCCAGAAACAGAAGCTGAAGTATTTTGGTTTGAACGAACAGCAGTGCAAGATTACTGGCACCAGTGGGAAAAACGAGTCGCTGAGTATTGGCAAAGTAAAAATAAGTAAGAAGTTTTTCAAATAAAAATACTTAAATTAAATC
>JAQYWN010000604.1 GCA_029379265.1 Rhizonema sp. NSF051 | reverse complement strand
AAATTATTTAATTTCAAGTTAGACTAGGGATTTAGGTTCTAACTTTCGATAAAATTCGGACAACAATTTTCAGATAGGTTTGTTCATTACTATGCCTTCTGCACCTTCTAGTCGCTACAAAAGCAGGCTTTTTAACTTTTTACATCAGAAATCTCAGCAATTGGGAGATCAACTACAGATAGCATTTCGCCATGTAAAAGTTACCACGAGTTGGTCATTAGAAGCACTACTTCAGCCACTGTACTTACTGTTTCAAAAAGCTATTGATTCTTCTGGCAAGCAGTTGCACTCAAGAAATCGGCAACACCAGTCGAAATTACAGTCGGAAACACCTCTATCAACTGATACTCCTATTCAGTTAGTGCTAGCTACAGTAGGGAAAATGGCAGTGAGTCAGGAGAGGAAATTATATCGCCGCTCCCTCTCAATTCCTATAGTGCGAGGAATTGCTTCAGATCTAGCAAATCGCAATCTAGTTCTGGTAACTGACAAAAATATAATTTTGAATATATTAACACGGCAGCAGCAGGAAAAACTGCAAAATCGAATTATTACAGAAGTCGCTAACTACTGGCAGAATTGGCAATTGACTCATGTCAATGAGGAAACAAAACTTTTATCGGAAATCGACAGTTTGTTGACAAAAATGACTGGGAGTATTCCAGATAAAACACCTGTACTACCCCAAAGCATGGTGACAGAAAGCAGAGAATCTACATTCAAGCCGGCTTCAGTACTGATATTTATAGATACACTAATCACGAATTTAGAATCAAAAGCTTTAGTACCCGTATCTCATGTTACTGCGATCGTGCAGTCTCAAACTTCTAAACTTGCCCAAGTCCTAGAGTTAATTTCCCAGCCTAGAAAAGTGAATGATGATACAGAAGATCGTACCCTGATTACAGCTTTGATTTGGGGAGCGATCCATTTCTTCTTTGGCGACAGAAATAATAAAAGTCTCAAAACTGGCAATCAATTATTACAACAACCAACGTCCTTCGCTTTGCCCAAAATTCCTTTACAGACAGAAGATTTAACAGATCCTTGGCTTACCCCGAGCGATTTGTTCGGTGATTCCCAACAACAAAGCGCTAGCCAATTCCAAGTATCTCCCCAAAATACAAATCCTCCTCTCCCCTCTCAAGAAACAAAACATTCTTTCCAAAACTTTGTGAGTACTTCCCAAAAGTTTTTGAGAAAATTTCCATCTAGAATTGGTTTGGTACCATTAGGAGAAACTAGAACAAAAACCGACAACCTTTTACAAACTCACCCATTAAAAACGACGATAACTGAGTATTTTGAGACAAAGTCTGGGGGGAATCTTCTGTCCCGCGAGCTTTCCGAAGTCACTGAAGAAATTCTCAATAACCAAACAGATCAATCACCTCAAAATACAAAGTCAGTGGGACAGAATCCTCTACCCCCCGAGCTTGGCGTGAAATCTGTCGAACAACCTTTTCTGCCTAGAAGACTTCACGAATCGTTCGTCCGTTTTTGTCTAGGAAAAATAAAGCCGCAAAAACTCTTGTTGCGTTCTGAAAAAGACTCATCGTTCAAGATAACGGCAAGACATCCGGTGATGAAAACAACACAGAGTCATGAGGAGACAAACAAACTTGATATAACTAGTGACTTAACTTCAATAAGGAAACAACAAGAAAGAAAGAATGTTCTGCGTCTCACCACATCCTTTATTTCAAAATTTAAAACTGAAAGTCAAAAACAAGAATCTCAATTACAGCAAAGCCCAACCAACACAGTCGAGGCAAAGCCAGACTGGATAGAAATCAAAGCAAGGTCATTAGGGTATGAAAAGCACCCTCTAGAACAAATTCTACAATGGCTTGACCGTCTTATGGTTTTACTAGAAGATATATTTATGAGAATTATACACTTTTTACACCTAAAATGGAAGCGTTAAGAGTTAGCACGGGCGAAAAACCTCCCCGACTTCTCTAAGCTCGACTTTATCCATTTTCTAGCAACGCTCCGGGGGCGCACATCCGTTGCCTTCGGCATCGATATTGTCTGAAACTTATGTGGGACGGTAGTTTTACCTTTTCAATCCCGATGCTCAAACCCTGATAAATTCGTTCTCAGATTTTTACTTTATGTGCGAATCCACAATGATCTGGGCAATGAGACGGGTTAAAATCAGGACAGGAACAATAAGAAGCTACAATTATATCTGTAAGGAGTTATGGCAGTTCGCATCTGGCTAAATTAAAAAAAAACTATATATTTCAGTCGAGATTTTCCTCCTAAAAGACGACCGTCCTGACAAATATTCATATAATCAGCAAGCTAATTGTGAGCCAAGAAGAATTTACTCAGCGTATCCAAATTATCCGCCAACAGATAGAGGCGTTGCAAAGATATATACATACAATATCCAAGCCCATACAACAGCAACATGTCACTGAAGCCATAGAGGAGATCACCAGCTCTTTAGGGAACCTCCAGTTACTACAAGAAGAAAACCAGACTAGCTTAGAACTAATGGAGGTGATTCAAGAAGAATTACGCCTGCAAAATGAGTATTTGGCAGTAGAGTGTCAGTCTTATTACGACATGTTCCAGTTTGCACCTGATGCCTATCTGCTAACGAATGAGCAAGGAATCATTCTCAAGGCTAACCATAGTGCTGCTGAGCTATTGAATGTCTTGCCGCAATTCCTGATTAGCCTTCCATTAGCTAACTTTGTTGCTCAAGCAGAGCGCTCAGTCTTTCGTACTAAACTAAACCAGTTGTCCCAGATAAACTCTGTACAAGAGTGGGAGATACCTATGTGTCGGCATGAAGGTGAACCTTTTGATGCTTCGCTGTTGGTAGTACCTAACCGTGACTTTTCTGAAAAACTAGTTTCTGTGCGGATCAGTATACGGGATATGACTAAGTACAAGCAAGCAGATTTACAACAACTTCAATCAGCTTGCACTCAGTTGCTGCCAGAGGTAACTGCTGTTTTAGAGACTCCTCTTGCGCTTGATGGCTTACAGGTGCTGTTTGTAGATGATGAAGCAGATGCCCGCGAGTTTATCACTGTAGTGTTGGAGCAGCAGGGAATTTCAGTAACAGCAGTTAGTTCAGTAGCTGAGGCACTCTCTGTGCTGGAGCGAGTACGCCCCGATGTGTTAATAAGCGACATCAGGATGGCTATTGAAGATGGCTATGCTTTGATTGAGAAAGTTAGGGCAATAGAAAGAGAGTTTGGATGGCAAATTCCCACTGCAGCCTTGACTGCTTATCTTGCAGAAGAGCAGGCAAAGGCAATAGAAGCAGGTTTTCAAGCGCATTTACATAAACTTGCTCAGCCAACGGAGTTAGTCGCAATGGTTGCACAGCTTGCTAAACGAAGTAAACTACCTACACCAACCGCTTAGGCGGTTGGTGTAGTCTTGGAAGAATCAGCTTTCCAAATTGAATTTAGTTTCAGCAAAAACGTTGTAACAAGTGTCTTAGACTGAATGAGCAAGACATTTTTGCTACAACGTTTTTGCTGAAGTGGACAGGGAAGAATTTAGTAGGTTTATGCATGAGTACATCAGAGTTGGAGCCTGAATTTGAAGCTTTATTAGCCCACCTCAAGCAAAACTGTGTTTGCGATCTGACTGGTTATAAGCGTGCTAGTTTGATGCGTCAATTCCAACGCCGCATGCAGCAATTAAAAATTGAGAACTACAGAGACTACTTGGAATATTTACAGGGACATGCCGAAGAGTTCACTCGCCTACTTGACACTGTCTGGATCAACGTCTCTAGTTTTTTTCGAGATCACGATGCGTGGGATTATCTAGCTGACAACATTATTCCCCTGATCATCATCAAAAAGCAGCCGCATGAGCGAATCCGAGTTTGGAGTACTGGCTGTGCCACTGGAGAAGAAGTTTATACATTAGCGATGTTACTGGCTGAGAGCTTGGGTAGAGAGCAATATTTGCAGCGGGTACAAATTTTGGCAACAGATATAGATGAAGATGCTATAGCGCAGGCAAGGCAAGGAAGTTATGGAGACAAAGAGCTAGCAGCCATTCCGAATGAGCTTAGATCCAAATACTTTGAAAAAACTGATCAATCTCACGCATTTTGTCGCCAACTACGTCGCACAATTATCTTTGGTCGTCATGACTTAGCTGTTGATGCACCTATGTCAAAAATTGATCTGCTCGTATGCCGCAACGTGCTAATTTATTTCCAACCAGAAACCCAAGCAACTATTCTCGTGCGCTTTCATTTTGCCCTAACTAATAAAGGGTTTCTTTTTCTGGGTAATTCAGAAAGCTTTTTCAACTCTAGACGGACCTTTAATTCTGTTAATCTTAAGTATCGTATTTTTGCTAAAGGACAAAATCTCAGTTTGGAAGAGCATTTGCTCATCAAACCTCAGACTGCGAATAAGAAATCAGTTGATCCTCTAACTACCCAGTTCCATATTTGGCAAATAGCCTTTGAAACCAGTCCCTATGCCCTTATCTATTTATGGCTAACGAACAAGCTTACACCATGTTTAGTTTAAAAAATAGCGATTTAGGTACGCAACTGTAGAATTTAGAGATAGGGCAACTAATTAATGTATTTACTATTATGAGGCAGTTCAATCGTGATTGGACGAAGATCACTAACGAAGGCGATCGCCAGCCGCTGAGCTTGAAAAATATAAAGTGGGTATATGAACAAGGCACAACTTATCTAGACATTCACATCAAACCAATATCAGATTCAAATAGTAGGCTACTAGGTGTAAACCTCATTTTTCTCGATGTTACCCAGTACACACACCTTGCGGATGAATTTGAAAGCTTAAAAGCAAACCTGGCAAGGATTACACAAGCACTACACCATACCAAAGCGCAATTAAGTACTACCAATGCGGAATTAGAGTCTACTCAAAAGGAACTAGAAAGCTTACAACAAGAAATCTCATTCAGAACCGAGTTCGATGTAAAAAACAAGGCTGAAAATTAGACAGAGTAAACCTTGTGGCAAGACTCAGGTTTTCAAATTAATACAAATAAATTTTACGTCGAACTCAGGTTAAATTAGGCATTCTTGGTAGTTCAAAAGTAATATCAATTCCATAAAACTTCGCTACACATCAAATATGCTGCAGGGGCGAACGGCTGTTCGCCCTTACTTTATCTGTTGCCGCCTTTTAAAGAATTGGTATGATTCCCCATTGCTGTACATATGGCGGATTTCAACTGAGTGAGATACATCATATGATGTCCTTTTAATCACCCATAATAAAAGAACCCCTCCCCGCCAAAGCTGTGCTTTGTCTCCCC
>JAQYWN010000603.1 GCA_029379265.1 Rhizonema sp. NSF051 | reverse complement strand
CTCCAGAATATATGAGAAACTAATAGTTAGATTATCTAAATATGTAACAAAGGAAGTGCATCCTACTTGTGACGAAATTGACGGGAAAAGCCGATCGCCTAGAAACGCCTGCCGACTTGCCGAAATCGGTTATATTGGAAACTCAGGAACTCACGCGCCGCTTTCACAAGTTCACTGCGGTTGATGCCCTGAATATATCTGTCAAGAAGAGTGAAGTCTTTGGTTTGCTAGGTCCTAATGGGGCCGGCAAAAGTACAGTGATTAAGATGTTGACAACACTGCTACCATTGAGCGCTGGAAGAGCAACCATAGCTGGCTATGATGTCACTCATCAGCAAGGTGCGGTGAGAAGAGTCATCGGCTATGTACCCCAAGCCCTTTCTGCTGATGGCAGTTTGACAGGCTATGAAAATCTCTTAATCTTTGCGAAGCTGTATGATATACCGTCTCAGCAACGCAGAGAACGTATCAGTGATGTACTTGAGTTCATGGGTTTGGAGGAAGCCGCCCATAAGTTAGTTAGAAATTACTCTGGTGGCATGATTCGCAAGCTGGAAATTGCCCAATCCATTTTGCATCGCCCCCAGATTATGTTTTTAGATGAACCAACAGTAGGACTCGATCCGGTTGCTCGCAACCAAGTGTGGAATCTTGTGCAGGAACTTCGCGCCGATTACGGTACAACTATATTTTTAACTACCCATTTTTTAGAAGAAGCTGATAATTTGTGCCATCGAGTAGCAATTATGAACCGAGGTAAGGTGATGGCGACTGGCACACCTACAGACTTAAAAGCAGCCTTAGGAAAACCAAACGCAACCTTGGATGATGTATTTATTCACCATACAGGAGATGAATTAGCATCGGGAGTAAGTTATCATGAAACGGCAAAAAGCAGACGTAATGCTCGACGCTTGGGTTGAACAGCAACTAACCAAGAGAGGTAATTTTATCTCTGCACTTATAGAACTCGTTAGCAAAACTCTTGTCTTAGCTGAACTAGAAGTGCGTAAACTCCGTCACGATCCCAGCGATTTGGTGATCCGAGGTGTACAGCCTGTATTATGGCTGTTAATCTTTGGGCAAGTTTTCACTCGAACTCGTGCTATTCCGACAGGGGATTTATCTTATTTGGACTTTATAGCTCCCGGTATTCTCGCTCAAAGTGTGCTGTTTGTCGCCATTTTTACTGGTGGGATGACATTGATTTGGGAGCGAGATTTAGGAATTGTGCATAAATTGCTTGCCAGTCCCATACCCCGTGTGGCGATGGTGTTGGGTAAAGCCGTAGGTTGCGGTGTCAGGTGCTTGCCACAGGTGGCAATGATTTACTGTTTGACATTGCTGCTAGGTGTTAAACTAAATCTCAATCCTTTGGCTTTACTCCAAGTAGGAGTCATTGTGCTTTTAGGGGCAGGTTGTTTTTGTGTTTTTTCACTGATCATCGGCTGTTTGGTAAAAACGCGAGAACGGTTTACAGGAGTAGGGCAATTGCTAACAATGCCGTTGTTTTTTGCCAGTAATGCGATCTATCCCTTATCACTGATGCCAGGTTGGCTGCATATTATTTCCAGTATCAATCCGTTGAGTTATCAAGTTGATGCCTTACGTGGTACTATGATAGTCAATGGCTCCAGTGTGTATGGATTTGGGTTAGACTGTACAATTCTCTTGCTAACATTAATAGGTTTAACGATCATCTGTGGACGACTTTATCCACGGGTGGCGATGTAACCAGGAGAAAATAATCCCATGAAGCTCGGTAAACCCTCTGAAGAATGTGCCGCCAGAGTGATGGAAACAATTCCCTTATTGATGCGGTTTATCCGAGCAGATATGCGTAGTCACAATGCTGACTCTCTTTCTATACCCCAGTTGCGATCACTATCATTTATCAATCGTAATCCCGGTACCTCATTATCTGAAGTCGCAGAACATCTAGGTGTCACCTGTGCTACAGCATCAACAACAATAGAACGGTTAGTACAACGCCTTCTGGTGCAACGCACTGAAAACCCTCAGGAACGTCGGCGAGTTGTTCTCAATTTAACGGAAGAGGGAAAGCTGCTTTTTACGCAATCCCAAGAGAAAACGAGCGCTCATATTGCTGACATTCTAGACGAGTTGACACCAGAACAAGTATCACATATTGAAGAAGGTTTGGCTTTACTAAAAAATGTCTTCGAGCGATCATCAGTCAAAAAAGCTCCGTGAAGCCGAGGTTGCAAAACATGATCCCTTTGCAGCCTTGAGGTTTCGAGACTATCGACTATTTATGATTGGGCGCGTACTCCTGTTTACAGGGGCGCAGATGCAGACAGTGGCCATTGGCTGGGAACTTTACGAGCGTACCAATTCAGCGATGGTGTTAGGTGGGGTAGGGCTGGCGCAAGTCTTACCCATGATTGGGTTGAGTTTGATTTCAGGACATGTTGCCGACGGACGCGATCGCAAACGTACTATGCTAATCTCAGTTATAATGTTAGCTCTTTGCTCGCTCACTTTGGCTTTTCTTTCCTATCATCAAGGCTCAATTGTCTTAGTTTATACATGCTTAGTTTTAATAGGTGTGGCGAGGGCGTTCTTGAAACCTGCCAGTGATGCGCTCATGTGGCAGTTGATCCCTGTCAGTGTTTTTACGAATGCCGCTACTTGGAATAGTACCAGTTTTCAACTAGCAACAGTCATTGGCCCCGCTTTGGGAGGATTTGCGATCGCCGCCTTAAAAAGTGCCACATGGGTATATGTACTAGCAGCAATAGCAGCACTTTTGTGTTTTGCGTTAACAGTAGCGCTCAAAGAGCAAAACACAATTTTGTCCAAAGAACCAATATCGTTAAAAGCACTATCTGCTGGTGCTAAATTTATCTGGCAAAATCAACTAGTTCTCGCCGCAATGACGCTAGATTTATTTGCCGTATTGCTAGGGGGTGCAGTTGCATTGCTACCCATTTTCGCCAAGGATATTTTGCAAGTGGGACCATTGGAGTTGGGATATCTACAAGCTGCCCCATCTATAGGCGCACTGGTTATGGCAGTGATTTTAACACATCTACCACCATTACGCAAAGCCGGACCAGCCTTACTTTGGTCGGTAATGGGCTTCGGGATTGTCACGGTGATCTTTGGGCTGTCGCATTGGTTATGGCTGTCACTGCTGATGCTAGTATTAAGTGGCGCACTCGACAGTATTAGCGTTGTCATTCGTCATACCTTAGTTCAGATCCGGACTCCCGATCATTTGCGTGGCCGAGTTGCTGCCATCAACAATGTGTTTCTTAGTGCCTCTAATGAGTTGGGAGAATTCGAGTCTGGCTTAACTGCTGCTTTGTTTGGTCCGGTCATTTCCGTTGTCGGTGGCGGAATTGGTACAATTGTCGTGGTGATTGCCGTGGCATCGATTTGGCCAAGGATTCGGAAGTTGGGGGCATTGCAGGAGTATGAATAGCTAGTTTATAAGTATTTATGCTCCTTTGAGCAAAATTAGCCACAGGAGAATTAAAATAACATGTCACGGCACTAACTATCATAAAACTAGTTATTTTGCTTTGATTTTTGTTATACTTATTTACATGATAAATAATTTCAACTTCAAATCTCCTGAGCTGTTTGGCCGTGTTGTTTTTAGGCCTGACTTTAATAGTTTTAAAACTATCAATGCTTCCCAAGCTTGGTCTTTATTCTTTACAGGTGGTAGAGAAGATAAAAAACTAGATTCTAACCCGAGAATAAGTCTGTTTTAGACAAGTTTTTTGTTAGCGCTTGCTGTTTCATTCTTTCGCCAGAACAGTGATTATGAGGACAATGTTTCCGGATTTAGTATTTAACTAGTAGTTTATACGGGATATAACTTTGAACCACAAACTTCTTAGTGGTTCAAATTTTTAGTGTTTCTTCATGCGCGTTCTGATTAACGGGATAGTTTCGGCTATCAACCTACAAATCTTTTAAAGTCCGACTAGCCTTCAGGATATCAGGACAAATATTCATCTAAAATTTGACAACTTAACCGAAGATAATTAATGTTAGACTTCAACAGCTTGACGGTATTTTCAAGCAATTACTGTATTGGTATTTGCGCCTTTCTAATTCCAGTCAACCTACTGACTACCTTGTTGACAATAGGTTTTACATTATTGTGTCGTCCAGCTATTGAGATTTGGCGAAGTGCTGCAATTGCCAGTATCTTTGCTTTATTAATGATACTGCACGTATTTGCTTGGTTCATGATTGGAGTTGTCATGGCTCCCACATACATTTTATTGGGGCTAGGAAGTATCTGTCTGTTCGCAAATTTAGGAGCGATTCTCCTACACAAACGCGTTGCAAACACATTACTGTTAGCTTTTATTTGAATCAGCTTCTAGTAACTAAAACCATGAAGAGGAGAGCGATAATGGCCAAACCAATATTGGAAAAAGATGGTAATAAATCTGAGTCGGGAATTAATATCCCGTGGTACGTAGCGGTACATTCCCACCCTTTACTTAATGGGAAATATTCGTACACGATTGCCATCCATAATGTATTAGAGCGTAACCCATTTCCCATGGCTGACTTTGACTCATGTCTGTTTGGTTGTTACGACACAGCGCTCTTAGCGTTGAATGCCGGAGTTGAAGACGCACAAGCATAGAGTTAGTCGTGTCTGCCTGTTGCAGAGAATCTAACCATTCCCGGACGTGACGGATCTCAATGTCATCACCCAAAATCCGTTGAGCAATAGTGTCTGATTCCCCTGGCTCTCCCGCTTTAGTTCTGGATGAATACAATCGCGAGATAAAAATGGAATCGCAAAAAAATCAAAACCAACAGCAACTAGATGACAAAGTCTTGTTAGCCAATGCAAAGCTTGCCTTAAAGGCGGAATACCAGAGATCGGCCGCTTTAATCTCACAACTGGAAATCATAAAAACTCAGTTAGAGCAAGTTCAAGCTGAAAACAAAACCCTAAGAGAGAGTGCTTATGGAGATGTGATCAAGCACTTTGAGGCGCGTACCCAAGCTGCGGAAGAACGATCGCTAAAAACTGAAGTGCGCCAAAAGTTTCTGGAAGCTAATGGTTGCAAGGATGACGAGAGCTTCGACACTTTATGGGACAGCATTAAGAATAAGATTCAGATCCAAGACGGTGAGGCGAGAATTGTTACTCCAAATGGCACCCCTAAGTTCACCTTAAATGGCAAATTAATGACTTTAAGGGATTTTGTTCAATCTCTCAAAGAGAACCCAATTTCGGGAAAATTTTTCTTGAACTAGCTTGCCAAATTAACAAAAATGTAAGAATTATTT
>JAQYWN010000602.1 GCA_029379265.1 Rhizonema sp. NSF051 | reverse complement strand
AAATAATGGTTGAAACAATTCCATATAGGGATGTAAATATTGAAACTTTTGAAGTATTCGTATTGCCAAGAAATAAATGCCAAGTCGTCAAACGAGATCTCTCTTCGTAGTCCCAATATTCCCCAATAGCGTGCTCACGTGAAATAAGCTGTGGCGCAGAACGTTATCCGTTGTGACTGATGCACGTAGATGCAGAAACGTCATGGTTGCAACACTCGCAGCAGCGCGGGATAGGCTTGCCGCGCTTTACTGTAGAGCCTGCCAATATCGCCCAACGGTTTCGATAAGCTGTCCACATTCATGGCAAACAGAATTAGGTCGCCTGGTTTAATTTCGGCAGGTACTAATCCTAGATGAAAGCTAGAATTAACTAAAATCAGTAGTAATAATCCCACCCACTTCATTACTTCTATCACTGTATCTGTCCCTGCCAGAAGGGATTCTAGCCGCACAGATTGCCGAAAAAATTCCTCTTGATGGCTAAATAGCTGACGTTTCTCCTGAGTACTCGTACTAGTTGCAATACTGCTCTGAAGCTGCAAAATGTTGTGACTGGCTTTTTGAATAAATCGCCCAAAGGCAAACACAATCAGCAGGGGCATGACTGAACTGATGACCAATGCCGGAATCCAGGCAGGAGCTAGCTTGAGTTGCCAAACTAGAACCGAAATAATGCCAGCTGCAATATGCCAGGAATCTTTGTACACCAAATCGAGACCGCCTTTCGCGCGATCGCAATCAAACAACAGTCGGGAAACATCTTGGGCACCACCTTCTTGAGGTCGGCGCTGTAAAAATGTGCGCTGTAAATAGATGATTTGCCGCAGATCATAAGCTCGATTCAGGACACGATCAAAGAATCCTAAGAGTGCCAATCCAGCGTGTAACCCACCCATCAACAGAACATATTTCCAAAATAATGAGCCATCAGCAGATCCATTCGCTTTCAGTCCATCCACAAACTGCTTCCACAGCCATGCCTGACTAGGCGCAAGCGCTGCATTCAAAACTGTTGAAAAGATTGAGGCAAATAGCCAAAACGGATAGGAAAAGACGACTCGCAGCATATCGCGAAATAGCGCTATTGGGAGTTTGGATCCCTTTGCTGAACCAGCGATCACTGACTTTGCATTCATCGGATTTTCTCCAAAAAAGATTCTGGCAGAGGCGTAATCATTTCCACTTGTGCCCCACTAGCCAGGTTTCTAAAATAGTTGGTTTCATTATCAATTACCAAAACACTTCATCACTGTAAAGTGCAATTTTTGTGCCAAAGTCTACTTAAATAGCATTATGAGCCCTTCAATCAGGCGCAAACGTATACTAATCCGGATTTTTCTAGAGTTTGATACATATATTCATCCAATAATCAACCTTTATCTGTACGTTCGCTCATTTTGGAACAGTCAGAGGAATTAATATCTTATTGCTGTACGTTCGCTCCTGCTTGTGAGGGCGAGAGGAATTAATGCCTGACTGGGTAAGGAAAAAACCGAATTGAGGAGCTGATTGTATTGCCACCATGTAATACGTGGTAAAAACTGAAGAGAGTAGCAGTGTCATACATGGAAAAACAAGTTTCCGACCATTGTGTATTACATGGTAGTATGAAGTTTGTGGCAGTGTGTTATAGCAACGGATTGATGCTTAGGACAATAATCAATTCACGATGTACGCTGTTTCTGGCGTCTACCGCCAAATTGTCCTAACGACTTTGGCGACTGCTATACATGAATTCAGATTCTTCCGCTTCCCCCGGCGAGCTTTACAAGAATATCGTCAATCCGCTCAGAAGTTATTTCCATGATTCTTTCGGTGATCTGACGTTGGTGAAGGTGAGAATGTAATTTTGCGTATTACACTGAGGGCATATTTACGATGAATCGCTCCCATATCTTACATGGAAACACCTGATTTCCCCTATTTCATGTAACACACGGCTAATCTCCCCAACCTTTTCTCAAGTATTACACGGGTTATATTTTCGCAGATCCACAATTCTTTTGTTTCCTGACCCTGTCAGGCATTAATTCCTCTTACACTGACAAGCAGGAGCGAACGTACAGTCTATAAACAGATGGTGCCTGTCAAAACCGAAGCTTGGGGCGCTCAAAAACCTACCCTACACAGAATGCAGTGCCTGCGATTGCCCCAACTTCATTTCTCTTGATGTCTGTTTAGATATTCATCAATTCCTGCAATTGAGTTAAGACTGCGATCGCATGACTTTTTGCCTTGACTTTTGACCAGGTATGTGCAATTGTCTGGTTAGGTGCAATTAGGAACGTTGAGCGCTCTATACCCATATACTCCTTACCCATAAACTTTTTGAGACGCCACGCACCGTAAGCTTCAGCAATCTGATGTTCTGGATCGCTCAGTAGTGTTACTGACAAATTATGTTTGTTAATAAATTTGCAGTGAGATTTCAGTGAATCTGGACTAACGCCTAAGATTTTTGCTTTCAACTTACTGAAATCCTGACTCAGCTCGGTAAAATCTTTAGCTTCAACTGTACAACCAGGAGTATCATCCTTCGGATAGAAATATAAAATAACCCATTGACTCTGGAAATCAGTCAAATTAACTTGATTACCATCTTGATCGCTTGCGGAGAATAAAGGCGCTTGTTGTTCCGGTTGAGGTATATTAGTCACTATATTGCGTTTATTTGCTACCAGGATAATGCATAAATACTACAGGAACTCCCAGCAACCTCTTCCCTAAATCAGATAATCCGAATTTGGGCTTAAGAGCTTGAGGTAATTCCGCAAAGGAAATTGGTACAAAGCCAAAGCGCTCATAAAACTGTGCCAGTCGCTGACCTAAACATTCTAGATACAATGGTTGAGTTGCTTGGCGAATTAAATGCATTGTCAGAAAAGTTCCCAAACCGCGACTTCTCCAAGCTGCTGCCACAATTAAACTTCCCAGTTCTTGTGCGCCGGAGAAATTGCGTAGTTGTCCGCAAGCTACCAATTTACCCTCACACTCAATAACCCAGAATTGTGAGAAGCGTATTTGAGTGGGATCAAGTTTTGCCGTGAACACTAACCACCGAATTGACCAAATATCATCAGATGTTGCTTTGCGGACAACACATCCAGTTGGTAAGGACAAATCATTTTGTCTCATTTGCTGCATTGAGAATTGCATCGACACTGAAGCTGAGTAATATGGTTTTGAATTACTGCTATACTCTATCGTTAACTTTATCAAGGAGTAGGGTGGGCAATACCAAACAATACTGGGTTTCATCCGCTCTTATAAACATTGCTCACCAATAATTTAGGATTACTACATACAGCACTTTTAATATAAATGGAAGATACGACTCCCAACTCCCCCACTCTTAGTGACGAGCAATATCGCAAAAAGATGCAGCGACGCAAAGAAGTACAAGATAAGCGAATTGCTCAAGCATCCTCAGAAAAAGGTTTAATTATTGTTCACACAGGTAATGGTAAGGGAAAAACGACTGCAGCTTTAGGGATGATATTGCGATCGCTCGGTCATGGATACAAGGTGGCGATCGTTCAATTTATTAAAGGTGCCTGGGAACCTGCGGAGAAAAACGTTTTTAGTTTTTGGGAAGACCAAATAGAATTTTACGCTATGGGCGAAGGTTTTACTTGGGAGACTCAAGACCGCGATCGCGATATTGATAACGCTCTTACAGCTTGGCACAAGGGATTAGAATACATCAAAAACCCTGACTTTAGGCTAGTACTGCTGGATGAAATCAATATTGCTATCAAACTTGGCTACTTACCAGTTGAAGAAGTCCTCGCCGGGTTAAAACAAAAACCAGCTGACAATCATGTTATTCTTACAGGCAGAGGCGCACCTACTGCACTAATTGAAATATCTGACCTGGTAACGGAAATGACTTTAATCAAGCATCCTTTAAGGGATCAAAGCGTTAAGGCGCAACCAGGGATTGAGTATTAGGCGTTTGATAGCTATAATTGATTACTTCTCTTAATGATGAGATTTACACATTTGCAAAATTTGCCTATCATTAGCACTGACAGTATTTAGTTGATAGTAGTTATTAAGTGCTACAGAGTGAGAATAAGAAGTCGGTCCATCTTCACTAAAGCTAGTCAGGTTACTTGTTGCCACTTGAGTTGCGCTCCCTTCACCTGGATAACCAGTGACTGTCATCGCCAAGTTCCCTGACTGACTGAGTGTGCCATTAAAACAACTAAACTCAGAGCTAGGCATATACAATGCACCCACCAAGCTGTTCTGCTGCTTTTCAAATATAATATAGCCTTGTCCTTGCTGACCTGCTTTTGGCGATTGACCGTAGAGGTAGACACCGTTTTGTGTGGGAAACTTAGTTTTTGGTGCTGCTAGTGTCTGTGTTGCTACTAAAGTTCTATTATTGTGTCGTGCTTTTAATTTATTAACTAATATTGCAGAAGATGTTTGTACAGAATTTTGTACAGCCCTCTCCTGTCTGTGAGGTACTGATTGTTCTAAAGAATTACGCTGCAACCAGGTGTACGTTTCCATTCTACTATCCGCCACCTTGGAGGATGCTACTGACTTTGTAAGTGCTTTACGAAGACGGGCTTCTTTTTGAGGAGCAGATTCTAGAGATGAGGAATAATTTCGCTGTAACCAGGTGTGTGTTTCTGCTTGATGACCATAACCGTCATGTGTCAATTTACTGAGATATTCTATTTGACTACTGACGACTGGTCGAACACCACCTACAGCAACAACACCACTAACAAAAAGCAAACCTGCAAGGGGGATTCTTAATTGGCGTGGGGGTAGAAACTTACTGATTATATTAAACACGTTTTTCTCCTTTTAAAAAACTATCCATCTTTTCTGCTATGTCCTTAAACCTTACAGATGACTGATTGGTAAAGGCTCTTTCAAAAGTCTGATTCACTATAATAAGTAGGTCAGTGTAAATACAGCTTATTAATGAGTTCAGTCAGAAAAAAGGTTTCATGTCCAAGAGAGCGAGCCTCACACTTTGAGTCAAGACTGTCCTTTGAATAATGATCATTTGTTATTGGTAATGGTTTTAACCTTATTTACGAGTTTTAACATTGTTCTATTATTGACGGTTACCTACTGATCTGGAAAAAACTATCTAAAATAAAGACTTTTTTAACTTTTCGCACTTGAACTAGACTAACATTTTCTTGCTTATTAGCGATCCGTATATAGAATTAAATAGAGTAAATAATGTTGTCCGAGTAAGACATTTTTGCTTATATTGAGCGGAATTCTTAACAATTTATTCCAAAAATTATCAAAAGAATACGAGTTTTTTCATC
>JAQYWN010000601.1 GCA_029379265.1 Rhizonema sp. NSF051 | reverse complement strand
TCAACATTTCTAATTCTGAGTTTCATTAATTAAATTCCTAAAGGTAGTTAGAGCGATCGCCCTTCATCATTTATTACTGTTGCCAAAGTATGGGATGTAAAGTTGTGCGGCTGCTTTCTGTTTCGCCACATCTCCACGACGGTCATACCGTTGGGTAGTCGCAAAGTTTGAGTGTCGAGCCAAACCTTGAACTGTGGAAGAGTCAACGCCAGCATCAAACAAGTTGCTGATGAATGTCCGGCGGAAGTCATGTGGAGAAACATCACGGACACCTGCAAGTTTGGCGCGTTTGAGCAGCATATTCATTACTACTTGGTCAGTCATGGAGTGACCAACTTTAATTTCCTTCTTCTGTGTTACCGGGTTGAACAATGCACCTGGAGCATCACCTCTTATCGCAAACCAATCTTTGATATATTGCTCAGCGCCACCTTGAAGAAAAGTTATTGCGTCCTTGTTGCCTTTGCCAGCACGAACAGTGATCGCACCGCTATCAATATTGATATCAACAATATCAAGTTTCACAACTTCGGAACGCCGAAGACCGGACATCATTACAACTAACATTGCTGCATCCCGAATACCAGTTGGTGTTTTGTCCTGACAACAGCTTTGAATTAGTGCATTGATTTCTCCCTGATTAAGCATCCGCCCCGATGGCAGTGATTCACCTTTGATGCTTTTTATGTCACACGCCCTCATTTTGTCATCGCTACTCATGAGGTTGAGTTTCCAGCATTCCTTTAAAACTCCTTTAAGAGCAGCAATCATCTTGTTTGCTGTCGCTGGGCGGTACTGTTCCATGAGGATAGAGCGCAGAGCAGTAGTGTGTTGATATCTTAATTGCCCCCAGGGAAAGTTCCTGCTATAAACTCTACCTTGAGTTAAGATGTCAGCGATCGCATCAAGGGATTGCCCCATAGTTCTGCGCGAAGATTCAGACAAAGAGCTTAGGTAAACAAAGACGGGGTTGGTATCTTCAGGTTGCTGGGGTAACTCTTGTAGTGATACCCCGAGAACCCGAGGACCAATATATACACCAGAAATTTCTACGGTTTCCACATCAACGATTGCAAGATTAGGGGTCATAATTGTAAGTGCTTTTGAAAAGAACTATTCTCATAAGTAGTTATTTCAGTATACAGCGCGTAACTGTGTATATCCGGAAACTTTCAACTTCAGCATTTTATTCTCATAAGTGCTTAGTCATTTAACCATTTTCATAAGCACTTAAATGCCTCGTCATTTTCATAAGTGCTTAGTTACTGCATCACTAAGTTCGGAGGTTATGTTGCGGAATAACCAAGGAGTCACAGAAAGCGATCGCACTTAAAACCTATCACAAGTATTACCATAAAACTGTAAACTTGTGATGGGTTTTTATGCACAATAAAGGTGGTCGTGGAAAAAAAGCTGGCTATGCGTCTGTGACGGTACGTGTGCCGTTGCCTATAAAACAAGAAGTCTTGAGGTTGATTGATGCATTTCATCAATCAAATACTAATAAACCTGTCACAAGTATTGATGAAGCTTGTATTAATAAACCCATCACAGGTATTGATGAAGCAATCCTTGATAAACCTGTCACAAGTATTGATGAAGCAAACCCCGATAAACCTGTCACAGGTATTGAGAAAACTAATACTGATGAAAATATACCAATCGAGAAGTTGGACTTACCATTCCGAATTTACAAGATTCTAAAGCATTTGCAAATTCACACTATTCAAAACTTAATCTTGTATACAGAAGAGGACTTGTTGGGATCGGGAAAAGGATTAGGTAAAAAAAGCGTTGAGGATATCAAAAACATTCTACGGGATTCTTTGGGGTTGACTTTAACTACAAGCGCAAAACCAAAACCCTATTAAAAATTTCGCCAATATTCCCAAAAATACCCCTCTCAGAATCGCTGAGAAGGGCATTGAAATATATTCGGCTTATGATTCATCGTTGCGAAATCAAGGTAGAAACAAAGAGTAAGCATTATTACTCATCCCATAACTGTGAAGCGAGCTTTTGTTGGTGCGATCGCTATATTGCAGTTGTACAATTTTGATTACGAGAGTCGATAAATGACAATGCCGCTCGTCGGGTGATTGCCTACTTCCATTACACCATCTGAACACAGAGTGCCAAGAAGTTCTTTGACATCTTTCGTTGGCTTACCCGTTGTGATCACGCAATCCGACAGAGTAACAATGTCACCATTGCTCTTGGCAAATTCCAATATTTTTTGAGTATCAGTTTTCTTGCTTTCCAGTTGCGCTGGTGCCACAGTTGGAGCTATATAGTCAGCTACATTAACTACAACTGTTTGATTATTGGAGATATTGGTGCCTCGAAGCATTGCAATTTTTAAATTTCTTTCATCCACCATTCCTGGTATTCCTACCAAATCTAAAAATTGACCGATAAAGAAAAACCCACCAGTACACATAAAAAGTATTCCACTGGCGTACTTTCCACAGTAAATTCTGTGAATTCCACCAACTCCAAAGAGAATGGTACACCAGTACAAGTAAGCTTTGCGTTTTTGTATCATAAGTCTTGTAGTATTTTTAACTTTCATTTACTACAACCATTACAGCGAGCTTTTGTCACAACCTATACAAAGATTCCCTGAAGAACAATAAGTATTGTATAAAGCTTTATAGAATTGCATTATGTTAGCTACCCTCTACTGAGAACGCAGCATATATCTGTAAGTTTTCCTCGAAAGTCAAGCTAGGAAAGCAAAGTCTGCCCCAGCAGTAACAAGGGCAATGCATAGGTGATCGGTATAGTAGTGATTTACGGCACATGGGATTTCCCCACTCACTTGTGCTGGTAATCTTTAGAGATTCCTTAGGGTTTGACACACAACAATGTTCACGGTCTAACAAAAATTCGTTGGTGTGATCGCCGTTCTGTATTACAGATTTCAGCAGCAGTATCTTAAAAAATCAGTAAAAAAGTGCATCAAAAAATCATGTTAGTTTTTGAGCGAAAACTGGGTAAAAAGCCTTACTCTGCTTCGCTTTTACCACTGCCAGTAAAAATCAACCAAGTATATATAAAAACAAATTTTACTGGCGGTTGATTTTTGCGTACTACAAAGCTCAAAAATAGATAAACATACTACAAAAAACGAAAGACGCTAACAATACGCAGCGTCTTATATGAGGAGGTAGGCAATAACTGTAAGTTTAAGATCAAAGGGGTACTCGGTAATGCGTTGATGGTGACCGCCTAGCTTTTTCGCCGTCTGCCCAAGCGATCGCCTGGGAATAGCTCATGATAAACTGCATCAAGACTTTGGTGATAAGGTCGTCGCGGTGCTATATCGTAAACCATTGGTTCAAAATCAATCACTTTATGGATATTTAGTGATGAATGTTTAGATAACAACTGTGTCCACTGCTTGCGGTGTCTAAAATCCCAGTCGGAAATCTTCTGGCGATGCCGTCGCCACGCATGGTCAAAGCGGCACTGCGGCATCCCTAAAGACTCTCCAATCTTTGATAAACACAAGAAATAATCTTCGCGTATCTCCTCAACAATTCGCCCATAATTATCACAATACGCAACGCCTTGCGTAACTTTGAGTGCTGGCAGTTCAAATCCGGCGATCGCTAATGGTTCCTCAACTACAACCCGTGGATGTTTCTGCTGCATTACGCTGTGGCGATCATCTGCTTGTTTGTGTCTTTCTAGTATTGCGGCAAACATAAAAATCAACTGTAAGTTTTCTCTGTAAGTCTTTTGTATAGGTATATTCAAATCCAGGTTTTCCCACCTTTGACCGATGTGGAAGAACCAGCATCGGTCAAAATCGGATTAAGCTAGGATGTCGCCGCTCAGGCACCACGAATCATGGATGCCTTTTATCATCTCTGCCTCTGGATGGTTAGGCGCACCATCAGAATAAGTAGCCACATGCTTGCAGATGCCGTTACCCGATCGCCAAGGTTTCTTTTGCAATCTTGCTCTGTAGCAGTTCTGTACCTGACACAATTTCTGGTAGAGGCGATCGCTCCCCAGTGTTTCAAGTACTGCACTACTTTGTGCTGAAAGCGGTTCCCACAGTCGCGACATTTCAATCAACCTGTAACCATTACGAGTTCGGTAAACTTCAAAAGATAACCCCCAGTCGGAGCTAAGGTCACGGATAGCAGCGAGGATTTGACTTTCCTCTGTTTCTGCATTACCCCAAGGCATAGCTTTCTTGGAGAAATCCATAAAGTCTCCTGGTGGCAGATCAATGTCGATGAACATTACATTAATTGCATTCAGACAACGAACACCATAGGAATTTCGGGTAATGTAGCCAATTTCTTTATCTTCTAATCGGAAGCTTTGAAGCATTGGTTCAACCAGTGCCGAATATCCCTCCGATCCATAACTCCATGATTCGACAGAATCGCGCTGCTGCCAGGTCGCAAACAAACCAGGGATTTTTGATAAGTGGTACTTTTCGCGAGCGCTGATAGGGAATTGCTCTAAAATTTCTGGGGTAAGATTGGGAAGTGTCTTCAAGTATTCCTGAACCTCGTCTTCTGCTCTTCGGTAGTCAGCAACAGAAGGAAGGACAAGCGATCGCTTAATATCCGCCAGTCGTTGTTGTTGCAGTCTGATTTCTTTTTGAACAGCAATAATTCCTTTATCCCGCCCTGCTTCGGCTGCCACAACATACATCGGGACTGCACCGCCAACAAATTCGCTGCTTCGCTTCATTATTGGCATACTGAAAGCTAATAAATTCTCTTGCTTGGATAGGTAAATTATTTCGCCTTTCACCTCGCATTCAAGGTGTTCAGTAGTCTGGCTAATACGGTGTGCAGCATAACCAACAAGGCGACGGCTTAGAAGTGGGTATTTTGTAATAATGTCCATTAGTTTACACCTTGGTGATTTTGGCGGATTTTGCAGTCGAGCAAGCGAGATCGCACGCACGGATTTTTGTTTTGTGAAAAGTGCAAAAGCCTATTGTTGGAATGATGGAGCTAGGCTTGAACAGTGGGCATTCTTTACATCTTGCTATCATGGCAATGGTTAAATCTCTTTAGGGTTGACTAAGGCGATCGCTTACTTTTTGGACGGAGGGCGATCGTCTTTTTGATTTTGTGTAGATACACCACAGATTTTTTGCTAATGTGGCTTATCTTTTGTGATTGAAATTTTAGAAAAGTTTTAAGAACGGCTTCGCTCCGACAGGCGACCAACATATCGGTGTTGGCGACCATCATCACTTCGACCCCGGCTACTGCCGTCCTCTCTGCTCTCTACAACTATTCTATACGCTGTATAGAATTATGCAATACAATAATATAT
>JAQYWN010000600.1 GCA_029379265.1 Rhizonema sp. NSF051 | reverse complement strand
TAGTACATTTGAACTGTTATGGTAGCGTTCGCTGACTTTTAGTCTAAACTCCAGTTAGAAAGAAAATTGAGAAAATATATGGGAAGATCCCCCGGCAGACTTCGCGCTTGGGTTCCCCAATCCGTAGTGCTATTTATTTTTATGGATCACTCCTAAAATCTAAAGTTTCACTTAGGCTAAGATTTTTACGTGACAAACTCTAAACGGAGGGTTCTCTCCGAAGAGTGAGAACTAGCTTTCAATGCTTACAGAAATTTTCAGGTAAATCCACCACAGTTGTAGGGGCGTTCCCATAGGGTACGGCTATTCGCCCTTACAAATTGTGTGGTTCATTTACGTGAAAACGGCTGTAACTTTCCCTGAAGCACTTTTCATTTTTAATTCCGCCTAGCGGTACTAGCTAGCTATTTTGAGCGCTCGGTTGTCCATTGAATATTGAATTTTTAGCAAGGAAAGGAAACAAATAATGTTAATTCTATATTTTGTGGAATACCTGAAACCTTTAGATGAGTTGCGTTAAGACTGTCATTAGCCTTCATCCCTTGTTTTAAGCACAGATGTGGCACGTTATCGTGACACATCTTTAAGGATTTTTGGCATTTCTCTAATAAAATAGACTCCTGTCAGTAGAGGAGGAATTTTCACAAAGCAATTTTTGAAACTCCATGGTCACAGTACTGTGTTTAATGGTGTCCTGAAGCTCATGATGATCCTTCCATTTTTCTGGGAAGCTTGGCTAAATCTGGCAAAGCGACTAAATCTCTTTCTGGAATTTTGATATTCATTGGCAATCTTAACGGTAGACGTTCTTCTATCCAGCAACTTGCGACTGGTAAAGTTTGTTCTAATTCATCCAAAGGTCTGGGAATGACCATCACCGCGTTCAATTCTCCAATACGTTCTGCCTCGGACATCCCTGCTTCCACTGCGACTGCCACGTTTGCTACCGAACCACGAATAATCGCTGTACACAAACCTCCACCAATTTTCTCATAAGCTGCAAACTGAACATCAGCAGCTTTAAGCATGGCATCAGCTGCTCCTACCATTGGTGGAAATCCCCACGTTTCTATTAAACCAATTGCTTGATTGCTGAGAAGACTGTAAGCGCCGCCTTCAGCGATTTTACTAAGGCGACCAGTGATCGGGAATATCACGTCTAAGTTGTGAAAAGGTCGAGGAATAACTAAACTAGAAACTAGTTGACCAAATTGTTCAGCAGTTTGAACACCAGACTCTACAGCCAAACGCACATCAGAAACTCCACCACGAACAATAGCAGTACAGTAACCTCCACCAATTTTTTCATAACCAACCAAGTGGACGCCAGCAGATTTCAGCATCATATCCGCAGTACCCACGATTGCAGGGAAACTCCGCGTAGATACTAATCCTAAGGCAGAGTCCTTGAAATCATCTTTATTACCCGATGCCTCAATTAAAGTCTTAGATTTAAGATGATCGGTATTCATATCAGTTTTCCACGTTATTCCATATAAGTTGCAATTTTAATTCACAACTTATAATCAACATTGACATAAGCTAAGCCAGAAAGCCTACCTCTTGAAGGATGAATCAGGCGACATTTTAGTCATATCTAAGTATTGACTTGAAAATGTACCTAGATTTTAGGTAACTGTGGCTAGTCATGATCGCCATTCCATGACGCACGTTCTTGTGGTCGCCTTTGTCTTTACACTTCAAGAGGAATGCTCAAAGCAACCCAACTGGGGAATTCAAACCTCATATACCCGATAGCCACCATCCTACTTTGTCTACTGATAGTACAAACGCCAAAACGTTTCGCGTCTTCTTCGGTGGCTGTTTTTGTTTCCAAATATAGTAAAGTCTGCTTTTGTGCTTTGCCGTCTTTGCAACTAATAACTTACTTAAATTTAAAATTAATCAGAGTTCTCGTCGGATGATGATTCGTTCAGGGGTTTTCTGTGGGGAAATAATGTGCCTAACAACTTTTGTATATTCCCTTGACCATAAATGACAGTGCCTATATCTTTTGTTGAAGATGTAGAGAGTGTACTTTGTTGTGAGTTGTGAGTGGGGACTGAAGAAGATGAAAGTACAATTTCTGCTCCAGCTTCTGTGTTCTCATCCTTTTTTGGGTTTGTAGAAGCTGAGTCACCCGCTGATAGTTCGGGTTGTGTTATTTCGCTTGTGACTACAGATTCGGAATACTGCCGACTCATATCTCCTAAAAGTGAGCCAGGAGGAACAACTTGTCCTGGTTCTACAGAACTTTGGAAAACCGTTGTTGCAGCTCCAATACAAGCGTTTGTTCCTATTTTCCCTTTGCCAACCATCAGAAAACCGGCTCCCAAGTTGACTCCTGCTTCTATCTCTATGGTTCCTTCATCTACTTGGAGAATTGACCCCATGCCAATACAAACTCCTGAACCAATAACTATTTTACTGTTTGGAGCTGCTTGGAGTATCACCCCTGGTGCGAGTATTGCACTTGGATGAATAATCACTTCGCCACTTATGTGAGACTCATAGTTATTACCAAAGCGTAGTAGTGGCGGTATGGACATGAAAGTTGAACCTCAAATGCCAGAGAGAATTAAGGAGTTAGGAGTCAAAATTTGAGAGTGAGGAATTTGTGCTTCGTACCTGATCCACTCATTACTCCTAACTCCGAACTTTGTTATGGATGTTGAATGATAGTCTCTAAAACCCGACGCTTGGCTTTGCGCTCAATACCAATGAGCCTGTGCTTCGTACCTGATCCACTCATTACTCCTAACTCCGAACTTTGTTATGGACGTTGAATGATAGTCTCTAAAACCCGACGCTTGGCTTTGGGCTCAATACCAATGAGCCGCACATATTCCCCTTTGTATTCAGTAAGATATCGTTGCAGTATGTTGGTCGCTTCTTGAAGAGAATTCGCCTGAATCGGACCGCAGCTTGTCCAAGAACCTGTACGGAATCGCCTTTGATCTACGTGTTCGGCGCTAATTTTGTTCCCTGAGGCCAATAGTTGCCTTAGTTGCTCCACAACTTCAGAACTTAAGTTAGTATTAGTAGTTATCGGTGAGGCTGTTGAAGTTGTATAAGAGTAAGATGAGCTACTTTCAAAAGACTTTTGGCTATGAGTTTGGGGAGTTTGGGTGACTGGACCGTTCGGTCTTTGGATAATGGTTTCTAATACCCGCCGTTTTGCTTTGGTGTCAATGCCAACCAGACGTACATACTCGCCTTGATGGTTAGCTATACATTGTTCCAATGCCGAAAGCGCCTCTTTAGCCGAAGTTGCATCAATCGGTTGGCAACTTTGCCACGTACCCATACGGAATCGCCGTTCATCTACGTGTTCTGAGCCAATTTTATAACCTTGTGCCAACAGTTGGCGGACTTGATCTACAGTTTCGGCAGGAATACCACCATTGCTCGTGCCATAACTGCGATCGCTGCTGTAACTATTCCCATTTCCGTTGTGGCTGCTGAAAGTATTGCTTGTAGTCGGAGCCTTAAAAGTTCCTGGTGAACCGACTGCACCATCAGGGCGTTGGATGATGCTTTCTAACACGCGCCGTTTGCCTTTATCTATACCAAACAACCGAACGTACTCACCGCTATGTTCTGCCAGACATGATTCTAGAATGGAAATTGCCTCACCTACGGATCTAGCTTCTATCGGCTGGCAGCTTTGCCAAGAACCTGTGCGGAACCGCCGTTGGTCTACATGTTCCGTACCGATTTTATACCCTTGTTCTATCAGATAGCGCACTTGCTCTATCGTTTCTGCACCTAACTTATTGTTATACACTTCTATTACTTCCAATCCGTTATCAGCTTTGTTTTTCCGAGATCTACCGAGGTCTTCTCGAATAGGTGTAATACATTTAACATCATCCGCACACATATAGCCAGCCCTTAAGGACTGGTTAACGCCCACCACATGATGGGCAAACTGCTGATCTTGTGCCTGTACATCTGGCAAGCGATCAGCTTGCTGCTGGTTGGTAATTATCGCTCCGGAAGGAACGTATTTACCAGGGGGGATTTCTACATCTTGGATCAACGCGTGCATCATGACAATGCAACCTGCCCCTAACCTGGCATTAAATACTGTAGAACGAAAGCCAATAAAACAATTTTCCCCAATATAAGCTGGTCCGTGAATGAGTACCATGTGGGTAATAGACGCATTCTTCCCAATCCATACTGAGTAGTTTTTTTGGTCATCACCAATGACTCTACCTTGCTCCAACCCATGAACAACAACACCATCTTGAAGATTAGTGTTTTCACCGATGTAAAAAGGCGTACCTTCATCTGCTCTAACTGCAGTCCCTGGAGCAACAATGACATTTGCCGCTAACTCTACATCCCCAATCACTTGGGACGTTGGATGTATGAAAGCAGTTTTATGAATTTTTGGCTCTGCTAAACTCTTAGACCACGGAGTCGGCGGTGCTGCCATGCTGTAGACTACCATCTCGAGATTCCTCCTCTATTAAGCTTCTTGTCAGATGTTAGGTGTTAGTTGATAGTTGTTAGTTGATAATTTTTGGTCATTCATTGTTAATGATTACTAACTACTAACCACTAACCACTACCTATTAACTCCTAACTCCTAACTCGTCACTTTTTTTGATTATCGATACTGGTCTTTTTTGCTATAAATCTGGCGATCTTCAACATATATTGTGTCAATGATCGCTACGACTACAGCATCTAACGGACGCTGTTCGTTCCCGAGAACTTGACGGGCAGCACTACCCCGACTCACAAGTACCCACTCATCCACTCCTGCGCCAACACTATCACCTGCCACCTCATATTCTGGCAAAGCTTTACCTTCTTCATCTACTAACTGCAACAACAGCAGTTTGACACCTCTGAGACTAGGATCTTTACTGGTACTCACTACTGTGCCGCGAACCTTGGCAATTTGCATTACGCTTTTCTAAGGTCTTCTTGTAGAACGAATAGCATTTACACCTTCACGGAACTGCTCTACATCCTCAGTGTATCGGATTGGCAGAACGTATTCTAAGTTCTCATGAGGACGAGCAATAATGTGGGTAGAGAGGACTTGTCCGCCATTAACTCGTTTTACTGATTCAACTCCTGCAGCTACAGAAGCTTGTACTTCCGAAACGTCTCCTCTGACAATTACCGAAACGCGACCACTACCAATTTTTTCATATCCTACAAGGGTAACGCGAGCTGCTTTCACCATTGCATCAGCAGCTTCAACAACTGCTGGAAAGCCCAACGTTTCTACCATTCCAACTGCAATCGACATTAGTTTTAATCCTTAATTAGCTTTTCAACAACTGAACATAATACTCTAAAAA
>JAQYWN010000599.1 GCA_029379265.1 Rhizonema sp. NSF051 | reverse complement strand
ATACATTTTCATCAACAATTAATCATTAATTATCGACTTTATTTCGGTATATCCTAATAGAAAACCCTTTCTTTTAAGATTTTTCAGTTTGTAAACTTGTTATTGGTTATTAATTTCATTCACCGGTATTGAACTTAATCCTGCATCCGATGTTACCGTTCCATCCTGAAAATTTAGTTATGTAAGAAGTTCATGTATGATATCAGCTTCTAAAGTTCTTAGAGATCCCGTGATTTTACATTTTTGCAAGGGTTGCATTTTCCACTGCACAAGAATGAGTAAGTCATCTTCACTGCTAAAGCGAACAATATCTACTGGGTTCAGTTGCTTGTACTGATTGCGAATATAATCGCCACCAATGCGTAAACCTTGATTGCTCCCTAAATCTTGAACAATAACTCCCTTGTCATCCAAATAGAAGATAGCGTGCTGTTGATGAATGCGGTCATCCAAAATGACGATATCGTTCTCATCTCCTCGCCCGACTCGAATTGTGATCTGCTGAAAAACTAGCCTTTGTGTAGATTTCATTGCTTTGACTTGAGCAATCAGAGTCGGTACATAGACAGGCTGATTGTCATGCTGAAGATGACCGACAATTCTTTGAGCTGTTTTGTGTAAGAGCCAATTTTTATTTGGTTTAACATCTAGTATTTGACTCGCTTGCTGAAAGCCTATCATTGGATTAAAGTCATGCAGGACATAAAGACTGGCAGCTTGTATCAGAAGATCATTATCTTGTAAGAGCCCGAGCAGAAGCTCGATTATTGCCTCACGAGTCGTAGTGACAGTGCCAAGATGTGTTGATGATAGCACAGGCTGAGTGAGTTTATCTTGTGTTTGTTGTAATGAACTGATGATTTTAGGATCTAAACACTCTCGCCATCTAGAGCGCTCCGAGTGCAGAATTTGTGTGATCGCATTTGGCGCAATAGAGGCGATTGAACCTGCAATCTTGAAAGCCTCAGGAAAGTTTCTCAACGTTTCGAGGATACTCAGTAACTGAGTAATTATGAGTTTTTCCTTCTGCTGCACAGCGCGTTGCAGCAAAATATAAACAGATGCTTGCTCAAAGGGCTTCAAGTCGTACAGCATTTGCTCGCCGACAGCCAAGGAATGTAACTGAGTTAATAGGCTCTTAGCTGTCTTGTGTACTGAAGCGTCTTGATGAAATATGTCCGCTAAGAGCTGCTGATGTTCATTTGTGGTTATGGCATATTCCTGTCTCAATATCAAAATTTCCTTCTGCTTGACATTGGGGATCTCTGTCTGGGATACACCATTTTCTAGCGATTTCAACAGCAGCAACTCTATAGCACGTTGATAGCTATCAAGCCGCAACTTGTTTTCGCTCTTGAGTTTAACTTGTGGATCGAGCAGGTTGGCATCTTCCACCCCAAGTTCCCTCAAAATAGAGTCATGCTCTGAGTCCGTTACTTTCAATTGCTGACGCATATCTTTGAGAACGGACAAGCTTTCCGCAGAACGGATATTGCCCTTTTCTAAGGTCTCAAGCAAAACTCCTTTATAAACTCTTACTCTATCTGAAAAGTGAAAATTAGGCAGTACCTTTCCGAGAATGTACACTTCATCTGGTAGCAAGTCTTGCAGTGAACGTCCTTCCAACAACTTTGACCAGTCTAGTGCTAGCTTGTTTAACTGCCGACGCAAACTACTGACTAAACTTTCGCGGAAATAACGTTCTTTGCTCCGCTCTAGGCTGTGATATAGCCATGTGCCACTGAAGAGTGCAACCAACGCATTGAAGATTAGGATCACCCAGTTTGGTAGTAAGTTGAGATTGGGGCGACCGCCAAACAAAAAGAAGACGTTGAAAGATATAAAGGTACATAAGACAAATAAAACGTGGAGAACCTGTTCTGAGTTGATGTATTTGTTTTGGCGTTGCAGATAAGCTTTATAAGCTTTTTCTAGTAGATCAAAACTAAAATAGCTAGCCGCAGTAAAAACAGCTAAAGTCAGCGGAGATGCAACTAACTTGGGGATGGGAATTGGGCGAGCAAAGATGTAAAATCCAGGGTTGAAGAGTGTCTGTAACTGCCCAGATTCATGAGTCCATGCACCAGAGAAATAGTATTCCCAGTTGCCAGAGTACAAGTAGTAGTAGAAATAGAATCCTAGCATTAGACCAAAGTAACCGTAGAAAACTAGCTTTTGGTCTGGTCTGGTTATTCCCTCCCAGTAAGAGCGCTCTGCATCAATGTCGATACAAGGAGATTGACAACTGACACAAGCACTCTTTTGAATGCCTGAACTATCAACTGTCCTACAGGTAGACTGGGTGATGCTCTGTGGTGATTTCAGGTGAGCATCACTTCCGAGTAAGCCTCGTGGACCTGTGTACAATATTTGTACAGGTGCCATTGGGCAAAAGTACTGACACCAGCTTCTCCCCTTAAACAGGAAACCCACAGTTATAGCGGACGCGATCGTTAATAACAGGAAAAGACCTAATGTTAGGCGATCGCTATTCACAAACAAGATTCGGATATTAAAACCCAAGTAGAGCAAACCAAATTGCAGGTATAAGTAATTACGTCCCAGCCAAGATTTTTTCTCAACGCTTACCAATTCGTAACGGATGTTACCCGTCTTTGGGTTCACAATTTTACGCTGGCGTTGGATGCCTAATGCTCGCGGTATTTGGGAGAAAAAATATAATGGACAAATCCGCCGCCAAAATTCATGTCCAAACACCAACAAAATTATGATACTAATGGGCACAATCATTGCCCAGAAGATGCGTGCCCCCATAGCATAAGGTCGTTGTGGTAGACATATTCCCTGTACTTTGACGCAATTTGTGGGATCAAGGTATTTCTCCGGATGAAGATGAAAAGGACTGATGAGATGACTAGGATCTGTTAACCAAGGTGAAACTGGATCATAGAATAATGAAAATATTAACATTAACCAGCCGACAGCAAGCAGCCACCTGATCGAATGCATCTTTTTTTCTGAAACTTGACTAATCATAATCTAAGACTTACGCATTAATAAAGTAAACAAGATATGCGTAGATAGGAGTAAAAGAGAAAACTGGACATACACACATTATTTCTTAAGGATGAATTCATATATGTATGACATCTGTAGGATTAAGTTATGGTCTCAAACACTGCAATTCTCTATCTTGTACCTTTTAAACCGTGATTCTTACGTTATGAATCTATTTCTCTAACTTCAAAAAAAATATAAGAACCGTGCAAATGTAGGTTTTTTTAGAAATTTACCTTCTATCGTCTGCCCTCAGCACGGATGCCTTTCTTTGTAACTTCTCTCCTGAAGTGAGAGACTTGTAACCTCATTCTAAGGTCAGTTATAAGACTTTTGGGTTATTCACCCACCTTCTCACATTAGACTATTTACTGACCTAAGAACGAATCGCACCTCCACATCCTATAAAAAATTAGCTGAGAAAGTTGGCAGCGATCTCGCTCGAAAGACTTAATAGGAAAAGTAAGTCAGCAACCCCTATTTTCCGGGAGCATCCACTTTTGGCATAGTTGCAGGATAAATTAGGCTATTAGGGAGTCGCCCCAAAAAAGTTGTCCGTCTTGCCCAGACGCTTTGCTTTCTACTTAGCAACAATCCCTAGCGGAACACTACCATTAACTGACGGGAGTGGAAAGGGTGAGGAAGATACCTCGCTGAGAGTACCGTCTTGTGGGTTGACTTTGAGTACATCTAGCCCATTACCCTCGGCTATATTAGGCGAGTTCCCCTGAGAGACCGCTTGCAGAAACGATTCTGTTGGGTCGAGAGTGAGATCGGCACTACCACCACTGCCATGGAGTTTCACGTTCTGAATCTCTACTGGTGTGGTCGGATCTGTTGCAATATCGTAAACACTAATACTGTTATCACCAGGGTTGCTTGTGTAGAGACGGGTTCCGGCCCGGTTAGTAGTCAGCCAGCAGACTAACTGACCTGAATTGGGTACAGTTTTCAGGAAGAGAAGCTTCCCTGTTCGTGGATCAAAAGAGTAGACTCCCAATTTATTGATGGTAAAGAAGCCGACATACAAGATTGGCAGTTTGGGATGCTCCTGGAGTCCCAGCGCTGTTGCTTGTGGGGTGCCTGAACCCAGTACAGTTGCCTGTGGGGTGCCTGGGGAGAATTCAGATGCAGGCAGTGGTTGTGGCGAATTCGGGCTTTCCAGCAGGCGACCTCCCCTGAGAATTTGAAAAGATCGAAGTAAGCCACTCCCTCGGTCCACACCGAAGAGCAGATGTTTGTCCTGAGATATCAGGGCTTGGGTTGGCCTAGAATCTGTGGGATCTGAGACGGTAGACCCGGAAACGGGAATAAGTCTGCCTTTTGGAGTAACGCGGAAGGCAGTATAGTTTGGTAGGGAACCGCTTGCGTCTTGAGATGGATTCTTAGGGTCTTTGTTCCTATTAACCACATAGAGTATATCCTTTGCTAAACCCAAGCTGACCGGGTTCACCCCGCCGCTCGGGAATGGAGATCCCTCCACTGGAGAAAGACTGCCATCTTGTTGATTAATGTCAAAGACAGCGATCGTGTTCGATCCTGAATTGATAGCAAAAAGCCGGGTATGTTCGGAGTTGGCGATCACATTTTGCACGGTTATCCCGCCTGCGTTTCTAATGCCCGCACCCCCAGTAGAGAAAGGGGAAGTGGGTAGCGGTGTTAGATTGCCATCGGCATCGCGCTGGAAGCCAAGAACAGTGTTCTCATTTTCACCATTTTCAGTTGGAGTATTGCTTTCTGTATAGACAACACCAGTTGTAGAAGTCCGATCTCGGTATGCATCAGCACTTTGAACTAAGAAACCGCCCACAAGCAGAGTTGCAGTAAAACCAGCAATGGTAAAGCCGATTGTGTGAATCTGACGATTAATTTTACCTGTAATCGGAAGGAGAGCCATAAATTTATCCTAATAGATTAAGAAACTGATTGTTGTAAAACGATCTTCAAGTGCAACTTGAAACCAAGATTGTTTAGCACATCGCGCCAGTGGCATAATGTCTAAGGAATTCTGCATTCAATACATATTGGTTAGTGATGTTCATTCATTGGAGATCCCCACAACTCAAGCCAGTTCGCTCAAGTTAGAAAAGCATGTGTGCCTTAATGGGTGAAGCTCGTTCGGAACTTCGGAGGGGATTAAGCCTTAACTGAAAAGTATTGATTCTGTACTGGTCACGTACTCAATAGAATGTTGCAACCATTACCTACAACATTCATCTGTTACTCCGCGTCGAGGTTCGCTATAGGTGTGAATAATTGGACTAGTATAGGTCGGCGTAAATAAACAGACCATATTTGTGGGAGAATAAATAGTAA
>JAQYWN010000598.1 GCA_029379265.1 Rhizonema sp. NSF051 | reverse complement strand
TCTCTAATGATTTCATTTTTTGAAACTATTTTTAGTTCTTTCATTAAAGATAATAAGTTAAGTGTTTTTTATTACATATTTTGTACGTAAATTAAGATTGGTGATCGCTCTTGAGGAAAACTTTGCGATTTACTGACGTGGACTTGTCGTGCAGCCTGCTTGCAGAGGACATAGAAGAAGATACTATTAGTCACAAGTTAAGAGTGAGCGAATTTTGTTAATACGTCTTTGAGTTGTACACTAGTCCGTAAAGATTTGCTTGAAATTGTCTGAGGAAGTAGCAAATGATAGTTCGTGCTTTTTTTGAAGCTGTCAGAGTTGAGAGTGCTAAATCCCCTTACGATACAGTTCATCTAAAAATTTTTTATCCGGCAAAAATGTCGGGGAGTCACTTAGAAAAAGATACGGGAATTGTACCTGTAAATCCAGAGCAAGCTCCCTTTCCGGTAGTGATTTTCTTCAATGGCTTTAACTGTGAAGCTCAACAATACCAATGGCTAGCCGTTAAACTAGCTGAACGCGGACTGGCGGTAGTCCTCTTTAACTGGATAGCAGAAAACATTCCAGGGATTATTAGCCTGACTCCTGGAGTTGATGTGGCGAAGTGGAACCGGGATGTTTATGGTACTGCGCCCACAGCTGCGGCTTTACCAGCACTGTTAAGCAAACTGCAAGACTTACAAGCAAACGGTATCTTAGCAGGAACACTTGACTTGCAACGAGTTATCTTAGGTGGACACTCGGCTGGTGGGAGAGTAGCTATTGAAAATGCTAATCGCAGTTTTTTCCCTCAAGTCACTGCTGCTTTTGCATATGGCGCACATACGGCTGGTGGGGTGACTTCAGGTTATGAACCTGGTACTATCTTACCGTTACCAGACTCATTACCTTTGTTATTGATAGGTGGTACTTGTGATGGGGTGATTGCTAATCGTAGCGGTAGCTATGGTATAGATTCTGGTGATGCTACCACATCAATCATACGTACATTCAGAGAAGCGATCGCTGGAGGACGAAATGATAGCTATCTGCTACTTCTCTTGGGAGCAAATCACTTCTCAGTGGCTGAGAACACAGACTCTATCACAGGTATAACTTTTCAAGACTTCCCCGCCACCCAACCCCAAGAAAACTTTCGTCTGCTGATAGCTGAAATCATTGAGTTATTTATTGACACTCATATTCGCCTTCAACCAGAAGCCTCCAAAAAACTAGAGCAACTGTTAAATGCTGCGAATCTTTTGATAAAATCCTTTGAGCGTAAATAATTTTGTTGGTTAATAGATTGTTTGTCGCTTTAACAAATTAATGTCGTCTCAATACTGCTCGGTTAAGCAAAATAGAGGGCAAAAGAAGTCATAGAAATACAGCAACTTCCGGCTTATCCCCATGCTTCAAAGCATTGACAAAAGCACTAGTACCGCTCCCTTGAAAGTCAAAAGTCAAAAGTCAAAAGTCAAAAGACTACCAACGGGTGCCGATAGCATAGCAGCTGCGATCGCTAACACTCGCAAGGTACCATCAGATAACAATGCCGCCTCACAATAGCTACGAGTATGACCAAAAGTTTCAGTCAGTCGCACCATCACTTCATCCCGTGGACCGATCAGAAAATCTAGTCCATCTATAGCCTGTTCTGGTAAACTCTGGATAAAGTTCAGAATTGCCTGTTGATTTTCAGCTTGGCTATTCCACAAGCGAAACAGAACGCTAGAAAGATTTGTACCATCTTCTTGTAAGCGCTTATCAGACTTAAAGCTGTACTCGCGCATTTTGGCGGGGACTGGATCTAGAAATAGGATGTTCTCCAAGACATGTCAGGGTTAGCGCGTCTCAAACCCTATTGACAGGTGGATTCTAGCAGAGTGAAGAGTTGGGGAGAGCAGCAGCCAACACAGAAGCCATGTAGTGATCATTCATAGCCGCTCGCCGTGACTTTTGCCGAATACTGCGGCGAAAAGATGATTCTCTCTCTAAGGCATTGAGGGCAATGCGACGTAGCAAGGCAAAATTCTGTGGGCTGTGCAGAGAACGAATCCGAGATTCATCTTCATGAAACCTTGATCTAATGTCCAATGAACAGAGTTTTCAATCCCCCAGTGTTGTCGGATTGCGCTACCAATCTTATTAGGATCACTAGCAAGACTAGAGATGTAAAATTGCACTTCATTGGTAATCTTATTCCAATGTTGAATTGACCGCACTACCATCACGACTGTTTTCAGTCCTATCCAATCTTCTTGTTCATGAAGTGCAGGAATTTGTGAGACTGGCACTGTGTAAACTTTTCGATTTTCAATTCTATGATGCCCTTTTTCAACACGTTGATTAATATTCACATCAACACCTTTAAAACCAAGAGATTGGGAAGTCAAGGGACCAATTTTTCACTTGTTGGTGTAGCGTGGGATGATTATCTTTGAGGCTTAAAATATAATCAGAATCACCTTCTATAATTTTCTTAGCAATGGATTTCTGTGTACCCATTGCATCAATAGTAATGATGCAACCAGATAAGTCTAGCATTTCTAAGAGTGCTGGAATTGCCGTAATTTCATTTGATTTGGCATGAACCTTAGTTTGTCCCAAGACCAAACGGTGTTCAGTAGACCAAGCACTAACCAAATGTAAAGCTTTCAGTTGGGATTTTCGGTCATATGAGCCTTTAAGAGCTTTGCCGTCTATAGCGACAACTTCTACTCCTAACTTCTCAACTAATGATTGTATCCACACCTGAAAACATTGTTCAAATTGTTTGGGGTTAATTCTCTCAAACACCCTTCTAAAAGTATCAGGGCTGGGGATTCCAAACGGTAGTTCTAAAAATGTTGACAACCATTCTTTTTTATTGATCCCATATTCCTCAATATCTTCCCAACCTTCTGCGCCTGCTATTACTGCCAAAATAGAAATGGTGATGATATCGGTGAGTGGATGCAATTTCGTTTTTTCTACTCTTGGGTCTTTTACTTGTGTGAAGTATTGTTGAAACTTAATGGTAATGTCAAAGCTGTCTACGCTGGGTGCAAAAGATGTTTCAGTTTTACGTTTCTTTTCAAATCCTGTTGGCATAACTCCAGATGTTGCAGCTAGATGGAATAAATCTTACCCTAGCTATACTTTTGCAGAAATTGACCCAGAAATTTAACTCCTGAGCTAACTATAATCATCTGAACTCATGTCCCGTTTCAACATCAGCTATCTGTGTATTACACCATAAGTTTAACCTGGATAGAGCTTCAATCAACCCCATGCAGCGCTATTTCATTAGTCTCATCCGTAAGGGAAGCACCTTCTAATCAGCATTTCAGCCACTGCCACTACTTTCAGCTTTGCGATCGCTATTAAACATTAACGGAATTAACGGAGAAAAGGCGTGATCCCACAATTAAGGGGATCTGGGAATTCAGACGCGGCAACCTCTGCTCTGGAGATCACCGGGAATTGCAATGCTTAGCTCGTCAATTCCAGAGCGGAGGTTAACCGACGGCTGAAAGCGTAGCGGTTCCCAGATCCCCGTCATCTTTCTCAACTAAGGAAGATCCAAATAAAAAATTCCCAACCTTCAATAACTAGTTGGCGCATGGCGCAAGTCAAGCGCCCACTGGGCGCTTGACTGCACCTTGACATTTTTTCTTGTCAGTGCATTAACGTCAGCTTCGGTGGAAAAATCTCTAGCCAATACTGACTCTCTTTAGGATTTCCAACAGTGATTTACTCATAGCTCACTTCTTTCTGCTCTTGAAGAGCAAAGTTTCTCAATGCTTGCTTTTTAACGATCGCATGTGGGAAAATATGTCCCCAATAGTGGCTCTCTCCCTTCCCCAAGTATAGACCATAGCTCGGATAGTACCACTTTGTTTCAAATTCAATTACCGATCAAGCAAGTCCGCTTGTCAATAGGGTTTGAGATGCGCTTACCCTGGATGCTTCTGCTATAAACGGATATTCTGCTTACTGGATTTCAGGTGGAATATCATTTAAACTAAATGTACGCATTGATTGACCTGAAAGATTTTCTTTCACAATACGGGATTTAATTCGTCTCACCATTTTTTCAAAAATGTTGCGTACATCCCGACCATTAGCAAAATTATATCCTCGATTCTCATACATATTAATAAATATACTTCTCAAGCGTTCTGATACATTTTCAGGGCAGTGCCATCCAGGTTTTGTGTTATTACACATTGTCAGGAAAATAGAGTGCATTTCCTCGCCTGTGTAGTCAGGAAAATCTATATGAAAAGCAATACGAGATTTCAAGCCAGGATTACTATCTAGAAAAACTTCCATCTCTTTGGAATAACCTGCAAAAATCATAACCAAACGATGTCGATAGTTTTCCATTAAGGCAATCAGAGTAGTTATTGCTTCTCTTCCATACTCGTCATGTCTACCATTAGCTAAAGAATAAGCTTCATCAATAAATAAAACACTATCTAAAGCCGATTCAACTAATTCAGTTGTTTTTGATGCTGTTTGTCCCAAATATATAGCAACTAAAGAATTGCGTTGAACTTCTATAAATTCTCCTTTTTGCAAAATTCCTATCTCTTTAAAGATTTCTCCTATTAAACGAGCAATTGTAGTTTTCCCGGTTCCGGGATTACCAGCGAAAAGCATGTGTCTAGTTTCTGATTCCTCTACTTCATATCCTGCTTTTTTCAAGCGTTGATTGGCAATTTCGGTATTAACAATTTCTAATACTGCTTCTTTAACCGAATCTAAACCAATCATACTTTCTAATTGATTTAGTAATAAATCTAAGCGGCTACCGTTAGATTTGACAGTTTTATTACTAGCTGGCTGTTTTGACTCTGGCTTGGACTCTTTTTTACTTTTCGCAGATGACTCATTATCAGGGATGGTGTTATTTTTTAAATTTTTGTTTTCTTTCTCTTCTCTGGATTCATCCAAAGTACAGTCATTATCTACGTGCCAATCTCGGTCTTTATTATTAAAAGCATTACAATTATGTACTTGAATGCTACTTTTCTTAGTAACGCAAATTCCTAGATTAGCATTAGCAAAAATCTCACAATCTTTTATTATACCTTGACCTTTATCATTTACTATAATACCATTGCCTTGTCCATCATGAATTTTAGATCGGCAAATAGTTGGATTACCTTCCTTACTAATGTATATCCCAGATTCAGCATTAGCAAAAATATTACAATCTTCTATTGTACCTTGACCTTTATCATATACCCAAATTCCATTACTTTGCCCATCATGGATTTTACATCTGCAAATAGTTGGATTACCTCCATTTTCAATTGATATCCCAGGATAAGTATTAGCATAAATATCACAATTTTCTATTATGTCTCTACCAC
>JAQYWN010000597.1 GCA_029379265.1 Rhizonema sp. NSF051 | reverse complement strand
ATTAAATATTAACCAAATTTTAACCGTTCTCATTGTACTTTAAATTTTGTATTGTCAACAGACAAAAATTTTTTTCTTGGTGGATGAGGAGCTATGATTTTTTCTACTAACGCCTTAAACCGTGGAGCAACCATATCAGCATTTGTGGGTGCAGTGACGATAGGATCAAGTTTTACAGCGATCGCTCAAGCCGATACACTCAATGGTGCGGGCGCAACTTTCCCGGCTCCACTTTATACACAATATGCTCGTGAAGTCAAGAAAAAGAATCCCGACATTTCGATTAACTATCAGGCAATTGGTAGTGGTGGCGGTATTAGTCAATTTACTGCCGGAACAGTTGACTTCGGTGCGAGTGATGCGGCCATGACAGATGCGGAAATCTCTAAAGTGAAGAATGGAGTTGTCTTAGTACCTACTGCAGGTGGTGCAATTTCTATCGTTTATAATGTTCCGGGTGTTAACGATATCAAACTGTCTCGCAAGACTTTACCAGGAATTTTCGCTGGACAAATTACTAAATGGAACGACCCTCAAATTAAAGCTGACAATCCGGATGCAAATCTTCCAAATTTGCCGATTAAAGCTATTGTTCGTGCTGATGGAAGTGGTACAACTTTCATCTTCACAAATCATTTGAGTACCATTAGTCCATATTTCAAAGGTAGAGTTGGTACAAGCAAACAACCAAGCTGGACTATTTCAAATGTGCTTAAGGGTAGGGGAAACCCAGGTGTAGCTAACTTAGTTTCTCGCACTCAAGGCTCTATTGGCTATGTTGAATATCAATATGCCCAAACCAACAAACTAAAAGCAGCACAGGTGCAGAACAAGCAAGGGCAATTTGTTGCTCCTTCTTTAGAAGGTGCTAATCAAGCCTTATCTACAGTCAGTTTTCCACCGAATTTCCGTGTTTTTGTTGGCGATCCAGACCAAGGTTATCCTATTGTTGGCATGACTTGGTTAATGATTTACAAGAATTATCCCAACGCTGCTAAAGGAACTGCTGTAAAAAAATTGGTGAATTGGATACTCACCGACGGTCAGCAGTATAATGACGGTTTAAATTACACTCGAGTTCCTAGTAATGTTGCAAACCAGGTACTGCAAACAGTTAATAGCTCGGTCAAGTAATTTGTATCTAGCAGTCTTAATCTAAGTTGTGCAACACAAAGTATAGATCTGCTAATAATTAATTGCTAATTGCTCTTAATGTAAAATTTGGGAGCAGTTAGCAATTAGTCGTGATAGACAAACGTGTTTTTTTTTCATTTTTTATTAATGTGTAATGGAAAATTCCTCTGAACCAGCTTTTAGCAAACCACAGAATTTGGTTGATGAAAATCTTGATCTTACAGTAAGCCGTGGCACAAACTTGAGACTAGACCAAGGCTTTACATGGCTGACTTATATTTTTGCCGCCTTGACGGTTGGTTTGCTGTTTTGGATGAGTTGGATAATTTTTCGCCAAGCGAAACCAGCTATTCATAAGTTTGGACTGGGGTTTTTCTGGAGTCAACAGTGGGATATAGGTAATTTACTTTTCGGTGCATTGCCTTATATCTACGGTACTTTAGTCAGCAGTGCGATCGCAATTTTACTGGCTTTCCCTATAGGAATATCTGTAGCATTAGTCACTAGTGAGAATTTTCTTCCGCCGACGGTGCGAACAACCATTGCTTTTATTGTGGAGCTGATTGCCGCTATTCCTAGTGTCATTATTGGTTTATGGGGTATTTTTGTTTTTATTCCATTCTTAACACCGTTGCAAAAGTTATTATCTAGTCTTTTTCATTGGATACCCTTATTTAATACACAAGACCCTGCCGGGTTTAATATGTTAACTGCTGGCATCATTCTGGCGATTATGATTTTGCCGACAATGGCAGCAATCAGTCGTGATGTCTTATTAGTTGTGCCAAAAGAATTACGAAGTGGATCGATGGCATTGGGTTCTACCCGATGGGAAACTATTTTTCGAGTCATTCTGCCAGCAGGATTTTCAGGAATTGTGGGTGCAGCGATGCTGGCTCTGGGAAGAGCTTTGGGAGAAACAATGGCTGTCACTATGGTTATTGGCAACTCGGCGCAAATTAGTCCTTCATTGCTCGACCCAGGATATACGATCCCTGCTGTCCTAGCAAATGAATTTGCTGAAGCTCAAGATCCTTTGCACATTGGTGCTTTAACGTACTTGGGTTTGATTTTGTTTGCGGTGACGTTAGCTGTTAATATTGGTGCCTTAACAATTGTACAATTTGTGAGTAGGAAGCATAACTAATCAACCTCAGTTCACTATCAGAAGGCTTAAGGGTGATGAGCAGTAATCAATTACCTCAAACAGATGATTCTCTGGCAGCAGAATTATGCAGTCCTTTACCACCCAAAAGGCGGTTATTTGACTGGAGTATGAATGCGATCGCATTCACTCTCACAGGTTTAGCTTTGGTTCCTTTGGTGTCAGTATTATGGAAAATTGTCGGAGAGGGAATAGGTGGTCTCAAACCCGCTATGTTTACAGCCTCAGTGCTTGACGATGGGTTTGGTAACGCAATTCTTGGTACTCTAGTTATGGTGGGAATTGCCGCGCTTATTAGTGTTCCCACTGGAGTAATGACAGGTATATTTCTGTCAGAAATTGGTTCGGGAACTCACATTGGTAGTGCTGTTCGCTTTATCACCTCTATTCTGACGGGAGTTCCTTCAATTGTTGTCGGGATATTTGCTTATGGTGTAATTGTATTAATAACTAAGCAATTTAGTGCGATCGCCGGTGGTTTCGCGTTAGCTGTTATTATGTTACCTGTGATTGTACTGACAACTGAAGAAGCCTTGAAGCTTGTTCCTAAATCATTACGTCTCGGTTCTGCGGCTTTAGGAGGGACTCGCTTCCAAACGACATTTCGTGTTGTTGTTTCAGCGGCGATTCCGGCAATTACCACAGGGGTTTTGCTAGCGATCGCTCGTGCTGCTGGTGAAACGGCACCCCTAATTTTTACTTCTTTATTCAGTTTAGATTGGTCACAAGATATTAATAGTCCCACGGCTTCCCTATCGGTACTAATTTTTAACTTTTATAACGACCCCTCTCCTGAAAAAACCCGATTAATTTGGACTGCGTCTCTCGTTTTGGTCGGGATAGTTTTGTTGATGAGTCTTCTCTCCCGTATAGTCATAAGCAAGAGAAATGCTTAATCGGAATTTCACTCTTCAGTAAGCTTAGATTTTTATTTTATTAAATTATGCAGAGTCTAACTAAGTTAAAACCAGCTATCAAAGTAAGAAATCTCAGCTTTTATTATGGCACTTCTAAAGCATTGGAGGGAGTGTCAATGGATATTACTCAGAATAATGTCACCGCAATTATTGGTCCTAGCGGTTGTGGTAAATCTACTTTCATTAAATCTCTCAATCGGATAAGCGAATTAGAAACAGATGTGAGGGTAGAAGGCAGCGTAGAATTTTTCGCTCAGAATATTTACAGCCCTCGCGTCAACTTAAATCGGCTCCGTCGCCAAATTGGGATGGTGTTCCAAAAGCCGAATCTTTTTCCCATGAGCATTTATGATAACACTGTCTACGGTGTCCGAATTGCCGGATGGCGTCCAAAAGCTGAGTTAGATGAAATCGTGGAAACTGCTCTAAAGAGTGCCGCAATCTGGGATGAGGTGAAAGATAAACTCCAAAAATCAGCATTGGGACTTTCAGGCGGGCAACAACAGCGACTTTGCATTGCCCGAGCTTTAGCCGTGAAACCAAAAGTGTTGCTGATGGATGAGCCTTGTTCGGCTCTCGATCCGATCGCCACCATGAAAATTGAAGAACTGATTAATCATTTGCGGGGCGATCTGACAATTGCGATCGTCACTCACAACATGCAACAAGCTGCTCGCATTTCGGATTTTACTGCTTTCTTTAACACCGATGAAAGTCGCATCGGTAGAATGGTGGAATTTGGTGCCACAACTCAAATGTTTAGCAACGCACTTGATGCCCGTACCCGTGACTACGTTTCTGGACGTTTCGGTTAATGTGCTGCCAACACTCCTGCCTGTAGATGGTCATTTTGAGTTTCGTGAAACCCCTTGGATAATAATCCAGATTCTACTTTAGTTTTCTGCCGGGGCATTCTCGACCTCTTCTATTTTTTCCAGTAGAGCTTCCCGAAGTTGTCGTGCATCTGATGCTAATTCATCTACACTGATATTGACGTACTCATCCCACATCATGAGCATTTGTTCATTAATCTCGTGAATGAGTTCATCACGGGTATAGGCAAATACATGAAGACCAATCCGAGGCTCTTCTACAACTAAGAGTTGCTTGGTTTCTTCATCCATTTCGGGTGTCAATACAAGAGGCATTCTTAATCGGATTTTCTTATCATTCCCTGAAACTTACCTAATGTTGATAGGGGATAGATCGACAAGCTCTATTCTTGTTACATCCGCTAATTTGGTTGGATGTCCGTCAGCATCCAAAGTAAACTGCCCTGTGACTTGAATCATCTGCCGACGATTTTCAATCATTGAGTCTTCTAACTCTTCGAGATAAATACATTCGATTTCTTGGTGAGTTGGCGGATAACGCAAAACTACAAGCCGTTTATCAAAATCAATCCGAATTAGCTCACCTGTTACTGTCATAACTGCATCTTCTGGCATGTCTTGAGTCAGCCATTTATCAATGCGATCTATCACTTTACTAGTTAGCCTTAATTCTCTATCACTATCACTTCTGTAAAAACCTAATTGCCATAGTTCATCAGCTTTAGGTAAAAACTTTCTAGCTTCACGCAAGGCACGATTTCTTAGTTTGGAATCTGGAAAGATATCTTGAGTCTGGTTGAAGTTAGAACTGTTAAGGCTTGAAAAAAACCCTTCCAGGTTGAGCATTAATTCTGTATAACTGCTTAATATTGATGTTTGACTATCAATTTCAGGCTTAAGTACTATTGGTAAAGCATAGCTTCCAGGCTGGGGTACACCGGCACGCAAACTGTAAAGCTGCTGCATTTCCATTGGCACTCTAAAACGCTGTCCCACGCTACGTTTTTCTTGGACAGTAGCAAGCAGGTAAACAATTTGCTGTAATCCTGCTAAAACGCGCACTAAAATATCGATGGGAACCTCAAAATTCTCCATCTCTTGACCATGAATGCGAATTGTAGCTTTGGCTTCTGCTGGTTGTGCCTCCAACATTTTTTCCCAGCCTCAAATGTCTATGGTTTCTTGATTGTAGTCGTAGGGATGTCTGAGAATCTAGCCTCTATAATCATTAGTCAGCTTCACTCAGATCTTGCACCTACGGTATAAACCAGGAGTAGGCGAATAAAGAGTACAAAA
>JAQYWN010000596.1 GCA_029379265.1 Rhizonema sp. NSF051 | reverse complement strand
AAATTTAACTTTCTTAAGTGTTAGTTTGGTTTGTGGCTTCTCTTTAATCAACTTGTACATAAGTGGAAACTATTAATATGTATTTTTTTATGCTTTTTTTTCATATTCATTTCCGTATAAATATTTAAGACCATGATTTTAAAGTATCAACAATATTTATATGCTTACAATCATTGATTATGCTTTTATAACTAGTAAATTGACAAACGAGGCAAAAAGTGTATCAACGAGATAAAGGAAGAAAAGACATGAACCCTACTTTGATTTGGGCGATCCGGCGCACAGGAGTTACCAAAGGCATCACGCTACCCAGATAGCAGTTGTGGCAATCATTGAATTAAACTAGCAAATTTTGTTGATCCACATGATGCTCGATTTGAAACTGTGCATCCCTCAGTATAGCTGCCTTTTAATATGTAAGCATTGCCCACTCTCCGCTTTGTTATTTCATAAATCGAAAATCCAATACTATCGCTATATTAAGATGCAGCATAATTTAACTTAGTTCCTGATTACGTATTGACAAAAACTCCCTTTCAGCAGTATCTGTCACTAAGAAACTATCTTCCGTCGCTGCTATTACACTCAATCAATCCACAATGCAACCACCGATTACAGTTGGCACTGTCCTACAAAACCGTTACCGGATAATTCAAACCCTTGGTCAGGGAGGATTTGGTAGAACCTTTCTGGCAGAAGATCAGAGGCGCTTTAACGAACTGTGTGCAATTAAAGAATTAATTCCCACGACAATGGAGGCTTTCGCTTGGGAGAAGGCAAAGGAACTTTTCCAACGAGAAGCGGCAAGCTTGTATCAAATAGAACACCCACAAGTCCCCAAATTCCGCGAAAGATTTGAACAAGACCAGCGGTTGTTTTTAGTACAGGATTATGTAGCAGGAAAAACGTATCGCACTTTGCTGGATGAACGCAAAGAACGTGGCGCTGTATTCACAGAAGCAGAAGTCATGCATTTACTACGTTCTTTGTTACCAGTCTTGGAGTATATTCACAGACTGGGAATTATTCACCGGGATATCTCACCGGAAAATATTATTTTGCGAGACGGTGATTCAAAGCCAGTATTAATTGACTTTGGGGTGGTGAAAGAATTAGCCACTCGATTGCAATCGCCAGATAATGCAACGCCAGCAACCTATGTGGGAAAATTAGGTTACTCTCCCAGCGAGCAATTACAAACAGGTCAAGCTTATCCCAGTAGTGACTTGTATGCACTTGCAGTCACAGCAATAGTTTTGTTAACTGGCAAAAAACCTACTGAACTATTTGATGACTCCCAACTTACTTGGAATTGGCAACGTTGGGCAACGGTCAGTCCGCGATTTGCTGCTGTGTTGAATCGCATGTTGAATTATAGACCAAGAGATCGCTATCAAAGTACTACAGAAGTAGCACAAGCACTGCAAACCCTGGAGCAAGCTACTGTCCCACCAAATTCTCATTTATCCAACGCGGAAACTGTTGCCGTTGGTCGTCGCCCCGAGCCGATATCTAGAGCGCCTTACAGACCAGAACCAAGGATAACACAACCATCCTCTAACTCTTTTTTAGATAATCCTTTAGCAATCGGGGCAATTGGTAGTGCTGTTGTTATCTTAGCAGGGTTAGCTTCTTGGACAATAGTTGGCTCTATACGTAAGTCACCAAAAGAATCACCAGCAACACCACAAACTTTTCCTTCTCCAGTCATAGCTGGTAGTGCTACAGCTACACCTACACCCACACGCACATCCACAGCGACGCGAACACCCATTCCTAAACCCACTCAGATCAATAACCAACCTGTTGTGTTTAGAGAACGTCTCAATTTTGGCGCATCCCATGCAACTAACCTTGAGCGAGATCTTAAAGAAAATCAGACGATATACTATATCTTTAATGCTGATAAAGGTCAAAAGTTAACTGCGTTGTTTGTCCAGGAAAGTGGTGTTTTATTAACTGTCTTAGGACCAAATCGTAAACCTATTGATAATACTGCTAAGGACGTAAAATTCTATCAAGGGAGTTTGCCTTCGGCGGGTCTTTACACCATCCAAGTCACACCGATTGCAGGATTTTCCCGAACAAACTATAACCTTAATGTTGGACTAGAAAATCAAGAGACTCCAACTCCCACACCTACACTTACACCTACTCCTACACCTACTCCTACACCTACTCCTACACCTACTCCTACACCTACTCCTACACAACCCTTCCCCACAACTACACCTACACCTACACAACCCTTCCCCACAACTACACCCACTCCTACACAAACTCAGTCTAAATCTCCCAAAAAGCATAAAAGTCACCCGATTGCTACTAAAACTCCAAAATCAGCTTCCAGAGAAAGCAATCAGCTGTGAACTTTGCCTCTCGACTTTTGTATTGGAGCTAAAAGCTGATAGTTTATAGTGGAATTATGGGAACCGCATCCCCGAATTTGGTGTGGTAGGAGGTTAGGTGTAGGATATTGAACGTACTACTGATTACTGGAACTGATACGGAGTCTGGCAAAACTGTTTTGACGACAGCAATGGCTGCTTATTGCCAAAAATATTGCCATTCCCGCAGCTTGGGAATTATGAAACCGATACAATCGGCAGAAGGCGATCGCGAGTGGTATCAAAAGCTATTTTCTTTGGATCAATCTCCCGAAGAAATTACACCTTTGTACTTTCAAGCACCTCTAGCACCTCCCTTAGCAGCAGCAAGAGAAAATCGGACAGTAGATTTGGCCGTTGTCTGGCAAGCTTTGACAGCCTTAAGAAACCGAAGAGATTTTCTCTTGGTGGAAGCCTTAGGAGGGTTAGGTTCACCTGTTACGGAGGAACTCACAGTAGCACATTTAGCAGGAACATGGTGTTTACCTACAGTCTTGGTCGTGCCAGTCAAATTGGGTGCGATCTCTCAAGCGGTGGCAAATGTAGCATTAGCCAGACAAACGCAAGTGCCACTTTTAGGAATTATTCTCAACTGTGTTCAACCGAGAACAGATGCAGAAATTGCCGACTGGACACCAGTTGATTTAATTCAATCACTCACCAATATCCCTGTATTAGGGTGCTTACCATATCTAGACAATTTAGCAGATTTGGACAAACTAGCCAAAGTAGCGTCAGATTTAGATTTAGAACGCTTGGGAATTGCTCCCAATTGATCAAGTATATCGTGCTCTTTTTGCCCTTAGTTATACCACATAAGGAATTTAAGTAGGTGGGCAAACAAACACCCGATCAAGCATGAAACAACGAAGGAGAAAACCATGAAAGTGCTGATGGTGGAGACAAACTGTCAATAGGCCAACCACGTCGTGCCGCTATCATTTACCTGTTAACACCATCTTCACAACCAGCTCTCGATTAAGTCGCACGCTGTGATTAAACCCTGTTCAGCTTTGATTTTTTCACCGACTTCAACAGTCCGTCTTTTAAAATCAGGTGTCAATATTTTCTTGTGTAAAATACTAGCTATTCCATCTGCTGTAAGCTTCTGTGAGTCCATAGCAGATCCCACCCCTAATCTCAACACCTGTAGCGCATTAAAAAATTGATCGTCGGCTAAAGGTTCCACCAGCATTGGACAGCCATTACGCAATGATCGCGCGATTGTCCCCACTCCGCCATGAGTAATCAGGGCACCTGCACGCGAAAACAACCAATCGTGTGATATCAAACCATCTATAAACATGACGTTATCCATCTCAATGTCTGATGGTAAATAGCTGTCATGGAAGTCTGCCCAGCCTTTGTGAATCAGAATTCGGCGATCCAATTTAGCCGCAGCGCGGACATGAGCTTCTATAACTTCTTGAATATTTTCCACAGACACACTGCTGAATGAGAGTACTAAAGGTTTGGGTTCCTGCTCAACAAATTCCTTAAGCTCTTGACTGGGTTGCCAGCTGTTCCAATCTGGATCTTCATAAAACCAGAAACCTGTTTGATGTACTTGGGAATATTTCGGAGATAACTGACAAAAATAGGGACTAGCAGCCAATATTAAGTGGTTCAAATCTTTGGGCTTTTGCAAATTATCAATAGAAGATGTTTGATGTTCTGATTCTGGCTTAGGTAAGCAACGAAAAAACGGAGTTACACAAGAGCGAATCCAGCAAATATTATAAATATCTGCTATCGTTGCGGCAACTGTATCTTGCAAATGACCAGAAATTAACATATCTGCATCATTACATGCCTTCATTAAACAGTCTATACTGTCCAATAAGTTATACTTGAAACCCGCAGGTGCTGATTTTTCTATATCTAACAACTCCGCCCTCATTAAAAGCAAATGGTTCCATTTTCGTGCATAACGTCGTATTTCTTGAGGACCAATCTTTGAACGCTCAACATTAACTGTTTCCAGTCCAGCTTTTAAAATATATGGATGTATTGCCTCATTTATTACCATACGTACTTGATGCCCTCTAGTTTTCAGGACTTTTCCAAGTGCAATAAAAGGCAAGTTGTCTCCTAATGTACCGTGACTTGTAATGACTATAGTGCTCATGTGTAAGTAGTGGTAAATGTAATAGTATCGATCCCTGTTTTTTTAGACACGAGCGGAAACCCTAACTTCAGACATAATCATGAATTGAGATCCGGCGACATAGCGATCGCGAACGGACTTCTCAACTGAATTTCTTTATTGCGGAAATCCCTAAAAACAAGGGTTCTATTATGTCCTCCTAAATACTTATAGTATCTGTGAGGCTGTTAATGATTAATTGCGATTAACAATTAATCACCGACGCTCAAGTTAAGTGATTATCCGGGAGTGGTATTAGGGATTATTCTCTGCTGATAGCTAGTGAGAGAAGGTTGACCCCAAGCCGTATTCAGACATGTCATAAGTTACCTCTATGATGGAAAATTTGTATGAAAAAATGAGGATGAGTTTGAAAAATTAACCCACACTTTTTACCAACTTAGAGTTAGTAGACATTTCTGGGAGTCAAGAATAATTTCACTAAGTTGTCAAGTCAGTGCCCAGAGGACTGACCTAATTTTTAGTGACCTTTACTTTTATATAGAAGTTTTGGAAAAACGCGCCCTGATCTATTTTTACTTTAAGTATCAAGATATCATAAACCAAAAGTCAAACACCAATTCCGCAATTGCTAATCTGAATAAAAATTACGGGGAGATTCAAATATAGACCGAAATCTTCAATAATTTCTGTAAAAATTCGCTATTTTTCACTAAATTTGCTGAAGTGTTCGCTAAGTATATATACAGTTTGTCTCTCTCCCAAATAGTGAGTATTAAAACTAACGCATTTGCTCATAGGCTATTGCTTAAATTTTTTTTAAATTGTACAATAAATTGCCAAGCTTAAGT
>JAQYWN010000595.1 GCA_029379265.1 Rhizonema sp. NSF051 | reverse complement strand
ATGTGTTTATAAGTACAGATTTTTTCTTCTATTCAATCATGAAAGTATACAACCATGCTAGAGAGCTAATTTTTACACAAAGGGGAGGTGAGTGAGTGGCATGTAGTAGATAGATATTGTATAGCAAATGCCAAGTCGATTAAGACATATGCTAGAAGTAGTCCCAATACTCCTCGGATAATAATTTTTGTAGGTTGGGCTTACCGTTGAGAAACCCAATAAATGCCTGTAAATGTTGGGTGAGATTCCTCAATCCAACCTACGTATTTTCGTAGATGAAAGAGTAATCCTCTTTTTCCTTAACATTAGATTAATTTCTGCCCAAGTTCCTATCTACACGGATCTTGAGTTTTTTCATGCACTGATTACTTTCCTTAAAGTTGTAATGTTAAGTAAGAATGTTACGACGTATACAAATTTAAGTTATATCAATAGACAGTCGTGAAATTTAAGAAAATAAATATAAAGTAATCTGAAACCACAATTAACTCATACACCCTAGTTCCAATTCACCCTGTACGGTTCTAGGGTTTTTCATGCACTGAATATTTTGTGGCAAGTTGTAATGTAAAGTAATCATGTAACCATGTATACCAATTTAGATTATATCGGCAGACAGTCGTGAAATTTAAGAAAATAAATATAAACTAATCCTGAATTACATATTGAACGCACCCTGGGACCTAGAACCGTAAAAGGTGCTAGGTTTTTTATACCTGATACACCACAAGTGTCATCGTCTTGGCGGTAGCCACAGGCTTGCCCTTTCTTGTGACGCTCTTACAGACACTTTTTCCTCGAAGATCGCTACTGCTGCGTACCCCTCCTCTCTAAGCAAGCGTGACAAGGAGCGTCTCCCAATGTGGGAAGATCACAGTCGCCGTGAAAGTAGGCTAACCTGATAACATGCTGGCTGCCTCACTGCTGCGTCACATGATATTTCAACTTTTGTTCAATCTTTCAATTAAGTGTTCTCCAACTCGTAAGGCATTGGCAATGATTTAAGACTTAAGCACTGTACAAATCTACTATAATGTGCTGTAGGATATTTGTTAGTTTCAGGCGCTTCGCATAACCCTAAATTGCTTGCGTATTTGCGATCAGCAATGCTTGTGCCCCAAGGGGCACAAGCATTGCTACACCTTTAATCACTGATTTAATGGACAACACTGGACAATGAGTACAAATAGCCATCATGTTTTTGTATCATTTTGCAATATTTATGATTGATTATCTGTAACGACTTCGTTCCAGTATTGATGTCAAATTGTCCAGTCTTTCGAGTTGTCACTCTCCCAAGATGTAATCCAACATTTTTTCCTTTTGGCACATAGGCTTTTACAATATCTCCCGTTCTAAAGCCAAAATGAAACTTTATATTAGTTTTGTGGCTTTTTGGAAAACCAAACTTGTCAGTTACAGCCATTTGTCGGCTACCATGTCCCGTTGCTTTAATTATCAAGGGCTTGACTCCTTTAACTATCAACTTTTCTGGCGTTGAAATACCTACGCAAGCAGCATCAAAATAATGTGTTTTAGGAAGTCCTAAATTAGTTCTGTTGAATTTTGTCAAACCACCGCTTCCTGTTTCAACAGGTAATCCCGTTGCTCTTAGAACTTCAAGAAGCTTAAATCTTGTAGCATTGACGGCTGCCGTGTCAGCCAAAGATTTCTTCGTTTGAGCCCAAATATTTTTCAGGCGCTCAGGCTCTTTCTTTAGGAAATCCTTAATATCCTTTGTTCCCTTTTTGATATTGCATTTCTCGCAACTCAAAGTAAGATTTGAGATTCTGTTCGTTCCACCTTTTGCTCTGGGATGAATATGTTCAATTTGTAACGGCACATCTTGTTTGTCGCAATATGCACATTTTCTGCCAAACTTTTCTAGCAAATACTCACGAGTTTCGTATCCCGCCAATGTTCCCTGCTGATATTCTTTGCCTTGAATGTCGGGATTCTGCATTAGCTGTGTATCGAATCTTACTAATTCTTGCGATATTACACCAACGGGCGCAAGCCTAATTAATCGCTTTACCCAAGTATCAATATTATGTACTCGACTCATAAGACTAGGAGCTAACCAGCCTTTCTGTCGCCTTCTATTATTGAATTTTGCTTGACGATATCTAGTTTGGCGATTTCTTCTGCCTCTACGCAACTGCCGACGAGACGTTAGTGCTTCCCTAATTGCAAAACCTCGGTGTTGTATTTCCGCAGCAAAGATTATTTCACTAGTTGCATCATTGACTATTGCAATTCCAGTAGTTTTACTTCCTGGATCTATTTTGATTCTCAACGGCTGAACAAATTCGTCTGGCTTTGACTCTTTAAGAATTATGGTAAAAGGAAAGCGCTTTAAAATGGCTGCTTTACCGTTTCTCAAAAGTTGTCTTGCCTGAGCAGAATGTATTGGATTTAGTGGACGTTTATCAGTATCTAATAGAAAAACTTTGCTCATAATGAGCCTCCTTACGGGTAATGTTTTCCTCGATCATGTTAAAAGGGCTTTTTAGGTAAAGTCTGCTCTAGAGAGCTTTACGCTGAATACACACGGCTTAACCAAAATACACCGAACTTAATACCCAGCGACAGAGCTACAAACTGGAAAGCATTCGTAGGTGTCATAACCCAATTAACGTAGTTAGTTAAAACTTGATCTGGCTATATTGTCAGTGTACGTACTGGTTGTCCAGTATTTTCACTGTCTGGTGTATAGCACTCAACATGGCTGAAATACCTAAATGTGTATTACTTATGTACGATGCGTAAATCCTCATCATGTCCTTTTAAAAACTTATCATATCTGGAACATAGTTGTTGAAATAGTAAACATCTCTCGAAATCCTTGGTAGAGGCTTTCGGTCCCGTTCGCCCCTACCAAGGATTTCAAGGAACGCATAGTTATAGCAAATCTCGTTTGAGTCACAGACACAAGGCTTTTACCCTGACCTTGACGGGCACTTTTCACACAAGCACTTAGGAGAGAGACAGCAATGTATGGGACACAACTGAGAAACACTATAATTTGTGGAGATGTCTAATAGTTATCTATAGCTGGGAATTGATTTGCTACACAGTTTTAACTTTTGTTCAACCGTTCAATTAAGTGTTCTCCAACTCGTAAAGCATTGGCAATGATTGTTAAAGCAGGGCTGACTGCTGAACTAGAAGGAAAAAAACTACTATCCACAACGTAAAGATTATCGACATCATGGGTGCGGCAGTTGATATCGAGAACGGAGGTTTTTGGATCTTCTCCAAAACGGCAAGTCCCACTTTGATTTGCAACCACTTGAATAGGCGTATTGCTGTAAGGATAAATGCCTCTTGAAAAGACTGAATCTGTGACTCTGTCTACAACTTTCAGCACCTCCATCCAGCGATGGATCAAGCGATCGTGCGCCTCAAGATTATTGGGAGTGTAATCCATATACTGTTTAGATCCCTCCATACGTACTTTATTATTGGGATCTGGCAGATCTTCTGTCTGCAACCACCAACCAGTAGCACGTGCTGTCAACTGCTTGAGTCCAAACTCCGGCATAAGTTTTGCCAAGAAAGCCATAAGAGGCGGTGCTTCAGCTGGTATCATATCCTCCAGAATATTACCTGTATTCTGAATATGACCCATCGGAAAATCAAAACCTAGTTCTCCCCAATAAAAATCATGAACGCAAATCGTCTTTTGGAAGATAGCAGGGTTAGGTAGAGGACTTAGTTGCACCAATGTTGTAATGAGTTGTTTCATGAAATTACGTCCTACCAAATCAGAGCTATTAGCAAGTCCGGTAGGATGAGAGCTATTTGCAGAACTCAACAACAACGCAGCTGAATTTATAGCACCGCAAGCAAGTACAACAATATCGCTGAAAAAGAAATGAGATTGTCCGTCAATATCTGCTTCAACAGCTTTAACTTCTCCTCCATTAGGACTTGTGTGCAACCGCACCACTTTCGCATTAGTTTTCAGTGTGACGTTAGGGAATTTCAGAGCGGGAGAAATTCCGACAATTTCAGCATCAGCTTTAGCATCAACATGACAAGGAAAACCATCACAAGTTTTGCAACGGATACAATCGCTCTGCTCGTCAGCTCCTTCACTCAACTTCAATCCCAAAGGTAAATAAGCCGGATGTAACCCCTGATGAGAAATAGCATCACAAATTTGTTGCATCCTAGCTTCATGAGCCACCGCAGGTAATGGATAGGTTTCGCTACGAGGAGGTTCAGTTAGATCATCCCCCTGTCTGCCGTGGACAAGGTAGAGTTTTTCTGCTTCGGTGTAATAAGGTTCAAAGTCTTTGTATTTGAGAGGCCATTCGGGAGAGATACCATCTTGGTGTTGAACTTCTTCAAAATCTCTTTCCCTCATCCGCAGCAAAGCCGCACCGTATACTTTAGTATTGCCACCAACCCAGTAATTAGTTTGAGGACGAAAAGGATCACCTGTCTGATCGTACCACTGTTGCTGAGCTTGATAGCGTTGTTTGCGGAAAACCTCAGATGCACTCCAGTTTTCATTTTCTTTAGGTAAGAAACTTCCGCGTTCCAGAATCAGAATTTTCTTACCGGTGGGAGCCAGTTTATATGCCAACGTACCCCCACCTGCCCCAGTACCAACAATAATCAGATCGTAGTGTTGATCTTCAATAATCATATACGTCTCCTTTTCATTACTTTATTGAGTAAGTCATCTCTCCCAATTTTTTTCATTGCCAGATATAAATAAGGACAAACAAAACAATCCAGATGACATCAACAAAGTGCCAGAACAAAGAAGTTGAGTCTACACCAAAATGACCCGTGTCGTAGTTACCAGGAATGTAAGAGCGACCAAAAACAATTATCTGCAACAAAATGCCAGTGAGAACGTGTAAACCGTGGAAGCCTGTCAATAAGTAAAAAATCCCACCAAAGACGCCTGTGGTAAAGCCAAAAGAAAGGTGGCTCCACTCGATCCCTTGCCCTACTAAAAAGTAAGTTCCCATTGAGATCGAAACTATTAAATACTGACGAAATTTTAGCAAGTCGTGGCGTAGAAGGGCGCGTTCTGCTAAGTAGATAACAAAGCTACTAGACACAAGAACCACTGTATTAATTGCGGGGTCTTTGATATCAAGTCCGGAAACACCCGGAGGGAGCCAGTTAGGAGTTGTTGTTTTGTAGACAATATATCCTGTAAAAAACCCGAGAAAAATGAAAGTCTCTGAAAGTAAGAACACAATGAAGCCGAACATTTTATTGCCTTCTTCATCATGGGTATGCTCGTGTTCAGAATGGTGTGACTCTTCGGAACTAATAGAACTATCCATTTGATAAATTATCCTTCAGTGATTGTTATTAGCTAATGGT
>JAQYWN010000060.1 GCA_029379265.1 Rhizonema sp. NSF051 | reverse complement strand
ATAAATCATACCTATAATTTAAATTTTAAGTACAATTACTGATTTTTTGATTGTAAATATTTATTTAGCTCCAAAAATTAAATAAGTTTCATAGCACAGCATCTTAACATTTGGGAATATACTTAGTTTCCTTTGCGCCAATTTATTTAGTTTTTCTATTTATATTTAAGTTTTATCAGTCACTTCATTTTTCTTTACTCAAAAACGGACTCAAATTTGACAATGTAGCGGAAATATTTTTCAAGCGCCAAAAATGAACAACCTTCTTCTTGAGGCGATTGTCCGTTTTTGTCCCTCAAGGGGAGCGATGAGCGATACGGATGGCAGCCGTTGCCTTTGGCATTGCACCTTAAAACGCTCCTTTGTCGTCGAATGAACTCCTTCAATTTTGTACGTCGTTTAACTGTGTTCATCCCAACCCTATCCAATTGCTTTCTGATGAATGCCAATTAGAGCAACATACGCGCTCGCATGAACGTACTTCAGACGTTATAGGATATTCAGGGCTTGGCTTAGCTCTGTTGACACTCTCCGAACTAGAAGTTTGGAGAGTGTCAACAGAAATCTTTTAAAATAATGACTAATTTGTCATTCATAATTCGTAATTGAGGTAGAAGCTCTTGGAGTTATATATGGAGAGGCAAAACTACGCTTAAATCTTTGATTCAAGTTAGTAATGGTTAGTGGGAAGAAATCATTATCCATTTTTAATTCCCAACTACCCACAATCAAGATCGACATTGTATCAATAGATAAAAAAAACTTCCATACTCCTTAAGGTTGGATAATTTGTCGTATAGTATATACTTACATACAAAGTTTTCCTAACCCAGTATGGAAAGTAACTTTTCCCACTCGATAAAGTAACAAGGTTTTCGCAACACGGCTATTCATATGAAAACCCAAAGACAGCAAAGACGTCGGACAAAACTGTTAACTGTGACAATATTGAGCTTATCCTGGCTCTTAAGTTCTACAGCGCTACAAGCTCGAATCACATCATTATTTAAAGTCCCTGCTGATTTAAATGCTCCTGGTAGGCGTGTAGCAGGTGGATCGAGGTCAATGGAAAGTTGTTTCTCAGGAAACAAACATCTGACTGCTCTGGTGCCTCAATCTCACATCATGTTGACAACAGTAGGAAACCCTGTCTTCTACTTCTATATTCCCAAAACTTCTGCATCCACACTAGAATTGGTTGTACGCAATGAGCAAAATCAAACATTGGTCAAGCAATCCTACAAGCCTAGTGTTCAACCTGGAGTGGTGGGGATTCCCCTTCAACAAAAATCATTAGAGGTAGGAAAGGAGTATCATTGGGTATTTTCAGTGATTTGCCATCCGAAAGCACGTTCCAATGATAAGGTTGTGGAGGGTGCTATTAAACGCATTCAACCCGATCCCCAACTGGTGAAGAAGTTGGAAAACGCAACTCCTCAACAGCGTGTATCTCTTTATGGACAAGCTGGTATTTGGCAAAATACCTTGATGACTTTAGCTGAGTTACTTTCCTCTTATCCTAATAATCCAGAGTTGAAAGCTCAATGGCAAGAACTGTTGACTAGTGACGGCGTAGGTTTAGGTAAAGATGATATTACAACCGATTCGGCGGCTGTGGTGAGTGAACCTTTGCTTCAAACAAAACTTGTTGAAGCGCAAGAGAGCAAGTAAAAAGCTTCTGCCTTAAAAAAGGCGAGTGTGTCGTAGGTTTCATCTACACAATATCTGAATACATGCAATATGATGTTAAAACTACCCATATAGGAGTGGAGAGTCAGAGAAAGCTCATGCATCACGGAGCGCATCAATAAATCTTTGATGGTACAAGCCCTTAGATCCATCTGCTGTCAAGCTAAAATTATTGCATCCAATCGCTCTTGTAAACGATTACTGGGACACTGTGTATGCGTAGTTAACAGTCAATAACTCCCATTCCTATTTTTTGCAACTGATTTCAGATTGCTATAGTTGCTTCTCAAAACTATAAATTTTCTGAGTCTGTAACTTTTCGTAACAAACTGATGAAGGTAAGTTACCAGGTAATAAGCTTTGGCGATCCAATTGCACCTGCAAGTTACTTAAGGGATCGACACCAGGAGAAATGAGAAATTCTACTTTCTGAATGTAAGGTAAATCTGCTATTTGATCTAAAATTTTGGCGATCGCCTGTACGTAAGGATGCTCGTTTTGTGTATACCAATCATAGGAAGCTAGTCGCGGTTGATCGAAACCTAAGTGTACTGTCAATGATGGGTAATCGAACAAAGCAATAGCAAGGGGACGTGCTTCTTCTTGTAATAATAAGTCATAAGTCTTTGCTAAATGTCGCAGTTTCTCTAGACGTTCGTATCGTTCTGTCAGTGCATCTGGATCGTCTTGCCAATGAATAGCCACCGTCACTAAGTATGTTTGCAACAGCATATGACCCAGCTTTTTCGCCTTTGTACTCAGGTAATAGGAATTGTAGTCGTTTGCTTCAATTAACAACGGTACGCGATCCACGACTTCTAATCCATACCCCTTCAAACCCGCAATTTTACGGGGATTATTGGTAATCAAACGAATCTTACGTACCCCTAAATCCATCAGTATTTGCGCTCCCATACCATAGTCTCTTAGATCAGCTGGAAATCCCAAGCGCTCATTTGCCTCTACTGTATCCAAACCCAAATCCTGCAATGAATAAGCTTTCAACTTATTTATAAGTCCAATTCCGCGTCCTTCTTGGCGTAGGTAGACAACAACACCAAGACCAGCATTATTAATCATTTTCAGTGCTGCTTGTAACTGCATACGACAGTCGCAACGTAGAGAACCCAAAGCGTCTCCCGTGAGGCATTCAGAATGCATTCGCACCATCACTGAACTGTCGTCAAATTGAGTTGGTTCGCCCTTAACAATGGCAACGTGTTCGGAATTATCTAAAGTGTGGCGATAAGCGTAAATTTTGAAAAGACCGAATTGAGTCGGTAGATCGGCAATTGTTTCCCGGAAGATTAAGCGATCGTGCTGTAGGCGGTAACTAATTAAGTCCGCGATACTGATGATTTTTAGGTTGTGATGTCCGGCATACTCGATTAACTGAGGCAATCTTGCCATCGAACCATTACGATTTTGAATTTCACAAATGACTCCAGAGGGATATAGTCCAGCGAGTCGGGCTAAATCTACAGCAGCTTCCGTATGTCCTGCTCTTTTGAGTACACCTCCAATCCTCGCCCGAATTGGGAAAATATGACCCGGACGAGTTAAATCTGAGGCTTTTGTTCCTGGGTTAATCGCAACTTGAATGGTACGGGCACGGTCTTCGGCTGAAATACCCGTAGTAACACCCAAGTGAGGTGCAGCATCGATACTAACAGTAAAAGCCGTTTGGTTAGTGTCTGTAATATTACTTACCATTAATGGTAAGTCGAGTTCATCAAGACGATCGCCCGTCATTGCCAGACAAATCAACCCCCGTGCTTCCACCGCCATAAAATTGATCGTATCTGGAGTAGCAAATTGGGCAGCACAGATTAAGTCACCTTCATTTTCTCGATTTTCATCATCTACCACAACAACGACGCGACCAGCTTTCAAGTCGGCCAAAGCGTCATCTATCGAATCGAATTCAAAGGTTTGATTTGAGGACGTAACGTCATGGTCAGCCAGTGTATTATTGGAATTCTCCTTACTACTGGCATCAGGTTCCCCGACATATTGCGACTGCTTTATATTGTTAGGCTGCGACACAAACGATTTCTAGCTACAAAAAGTAAATTTTTTTAACAAATTCTTATTTTAAATTGTAGCTCTTTTCAACGAACCCAGAATTAGAGTAGCAATGATTCGATAACATGACCAAAAGTAGGTAGTAGATGGCATGTCGTCGTCGAGTGGTTCTACTCATGACTGAGGACTGTACCCTCAGTCTGATGGTTCTCTCGCTACCCCCGACCAATTAAGCTGTTCTTCAGATAAGGATTTCATAAATTATGGGCAATTTGAGACGCGTACCCTTAGGGATTGTTGGCGCGTCAGATTATGGGGGAGTGCAGTTGGCAAGACTACTGATGGATCATCCTGAAGTAGAACTTGTCTATTTAGGTGAAGATAATAGTGCTGGCAAACAATTTGCAGAACTCTACCCACATCTAGCTCATGCAGTTAACCAACAAATTGAGCCAGTAGATCCAGAAATGATTGCTCATCATTGTGAAGTGGTTTTTCTGTGTTTGCCGAACGGCCTAGCTTGCCAAATCGCTCCGCAACTTTTAGAAAAAGGATGTAAGGTGCTGGATTTGAGTGCTGACTACCGATTCAGCGATCTGGCAACTTATACAACTTGGTATGGCATACACAGAAATGATAGTGTCACTGCAGCACAGTCGGTTTATGGATTACCGGAACTGTATCGCGCTCGCATTGCAGAAGCACAGTTGGTTGCTTGTCCCGGTTGCTATCCTACTGCCAGCCTCTTGGCTCTTTCTCCACTCCTCAAACAAGGGTTAATAGTACCAGAAACTGCCATTATTGATGCTAAGTCTGGCACATCTGGTAGCGGACGTCAACCGAAAGTTCACTTGTTGCTTGCCGAAGCAGATAGCACATGCGCCTACAGTGTTGTTCGTCACCACCATACCCCAGAAATTGAGCAGATTTGTAGTGACTTGGCAGGACACGAAGTCACAATCCAATTTACTCCACACTTGATCCCGATGGTACGTGGCATTCTAGCAACTGTGTATGCAACATTGAGAGATCCTGGTTTGGTACGAGAAGACCTGATCACGATTTACAGAGCTTTTTACCGTAACTCTCCTTGGGTAAAAATTTGCGAACCGGGCGTTTATCCCCAAACTAAGTGGGCTCGTGGTAGCAATCTTTGTTACATTAGTATAGAAGTTGACCCGCGTACTGGTCGTGTCATTGTTATATCAACAATTGACAACTTAATTAAAGGTCAAGCGGGTCAAGCAATTCAGTGTCTCAATATCATGATGGGTTGGGATGAGACTCTAGGTTTGCCGAAGTTGGGATTGTATCCATAACCAATTAAAAATTAAAAAAGGAAGACGAAAATCCCCTTTTTTAATTTTTAATCAGTGAATTTTTAATTCATCGTGGTCCCAGTCCTACTTTACCTGCATAAAGTGCGCGATCGCCTAGTTCATCTTCAATTCGCAGCAAACGGTTGTATTTTGCCACTCGTTCGCTACGGCATAGGGAACCAGTCTTAATTTGACCGGCACGGGTGGCTACAGATAGATCGGCAATGGTGGTGTCTTCTGTTTCTCCAGAACGATGGCTGATCACAGAGCGAAAACCTTTGCGAGTTGCCAAGTCAATTGTTTCCAAAGTCTCAGTCAGCGAACCAATTTGATTGAGTTTAATCAAAATGGAATTAGCAGCTTTTAACTCAATACCTTTTTGCAAGCGCGTAACATTTGTGACAAACAAATCGTCTCCTACCAACTGCACTTTGGAACCCAATTTTTGAGTCAGCAACTGCCAATTTTGCCAATCTTCCTCGTGCAAGCCATCCTCAATGGACACAATCGGGTATTGCTCCACCAGCTGTCCGAGATAGTCAATAAACTCAGTGGGAGAGTGAGGTTTACCATCGTAAACATACTGCCCATCTCTGTAAAATTCACTAGCTGCCACATCTAAAGCTAAAGCGACTTCTTCCCCTGGCTTGTACCCTGCCTTCTCAATAGCCGCAACCAGCAATTCTAAAGCCACCTGATTTGACTCTAAGTTAGGGGCAAAACCACCTTCATCGCCTACACCAGTCAGTAAACCTTTCTCATCCAACACTTTACTGAGAGTGGCAAACACCTCCGCACCCCAGCGCAAAGCTTCTCGGAATGAAGGAGCTCCGACAGGTACAATCATAAACTCTTGAAAATCAACGTTATTAGCTGCATGGGCACCACCATTAATTAAATTCATTAACGGTACTGGCAATAAATTTGCCAAAGGACCACCGAGATAGCGATAGAGAGGAATAGCCAAAGACTCAGCCCCAGCTTTGGCAGCAGCTAAAGATACCGCTAAAATTGCATTAGCACCCAGATTAGATTTGTTAGCAGAACCATCTAAGGCAATCATGGAACGATCTAGCAGTTCTTGATTTAGGGCATCCATATTCAATAGCTTCGGGGTGAGTACCTCTTTGACGTTTTGCACCGCCTTGAGTACACCTTTACCCCCGTAACGAGCTTTATCCCCATCGCGCAATTCGTGTGCTTCAAAAGTGCCAGTGGACGCACCACTGGGAACCTGCGCCAATCCTACAACACCGTTTGCCAAATGCACTTCTGCTTCTACAGTCGGTCTACCTCGCGAGTCAAGAATTTCACGGGCAACAATAGCTTCTATTGCAGTATCAATCATTTGTTATTTGTCCTTTGTCCTTTGTTTTGTGTCTCTTTTCACCAATGACAAGCGATAAATGACGAGTCACTCATAACTCTTAACTGCATTGGTCGCTCCATCGATAGCATAGGTGTTTCGGAGACTAACTAGGCTGAGATTAACGAAGATTTTTAGGATTTGGTCAACGAAGCGGCAAGATGCCTGCTGATGATCGGGAAGGGAAGCATTCTCAAACTTTCTGTTCAATCCCTTACATTCACCCTCAATACGGTTTGATAGTGTCGTGATCTGTGGAGGCAACAAGGTGAGGAAAAGAACTGATTTTTCTTTCCTTGCCTTCCCTGCCTTCCCCTACAGACTTACTGTATCGAGAAAAAACAATGACTCAACACAAAGCTAACCCAAACCCAAAACCTATTCCCCCTGGATATCTCAATATTATGGGTTATGTGGATGAATCAGAGGTAAATGGTCCTGGATGTCGATCTGTGATTTGGGTGCAGGGGTGTTTACGGGAGTGTCCGGGGTGCTTTAATGTTGAATCCTGGTCATTTGAGACGAATCAATTAATGTCCATTGAAAGTCTTGCCCAAAAGATTTTGAACAATCCTCGTAATCAGGGAGTGACGTTTTCTGGCGGAGAACCCTTTTGGCAAGCTTCTGCATTAACTTCTCTTGCAAATAAAATCAAGGCAGCTGGACTCAACGTCATGTCTTTTACTGGCTTCACTTTAGAACAGCTACAATCCCAGTCTGCTCCAGAGGGCGCTCAAGCTTTGCTCGAACAGTTAGATATCCTGGTTGATGGTGCCTATGTCGAGTCACTGGCAATTAACTCACCAAATTCTCCTGTTTCCTCCAGCAATCAAAGAATTCACGTCTTCAATCCAGCTTTACAAGACCAAATTACCTGGGCAAGTGACCAGATTGAGGTTCATATTTTCAAAGATGGTAGTCGCATCATCACTGGCTACAGAGGGCAACTGCTTTAATCTGTAATTCGTAATTTTTACCTGAAGCATAAATGCGTGTGCATGGATAACAATGCTCTGCATTTGGCAATCAACATGGGACTCGTCTTATCCCTTGCAGTATTGTGTAGAGATGTTTCTTTGAACGTCTCTACATACATGTACCTTATTGGATGAGGAGATAAAGGGGTGAGATCGCTTTCTGTAAGTCCTTTTTAAGGCTTAGCCAAGAAGTCAGGAGTCAGAAGTTAGGAGAAAAATATATACGTTGCTTGTTGCGTGAATCTGTTTCTGACTTACCTTCTTCTGTTCTCTTCTCGGTAAAATGTTGATAGAGGACACTTTCTACCAGAGGCTCAGAGTTTATATGCGCTTACTACACACAATGCTACGAGTTGGCAACCTGGAAGAATCGCTGAAATTTTACTGTGATTTTCTGGGAATGAAGTTACTGCGTCAAAAAGACTATCCAGGCGGAGAATTTACTCTTGCTTTTGTAGGCTATGGTGACGAAAGTGACAATGCGGTGCTAGAACTTACTTATAATTGGGGTTCGGATAAGTATGATCTAGGCAACGCTTATGGTCATATTGCTATTGGAGTCGATGATATTTATGCTACCTGCAATGAAATAAAAAATTGTGGTGGCAAAGTCGTGCGGGAACCAGGGCCTATGAAACATGGTTCTACTGTCATTGCTTTTGTCGAAGATCCCGATGGATATAAGGTAGAACTCATTCAACTGGGGACTCAGGGAACTCAAGTTAAACAAGAGTCGGAAAAACAGGCTATAACTCAATCTTGACCGAAATAGAGTCGCGATCGCGATCGCTCTCAATGCTAGTAAATTAACGCCTGCTCTTGCCATCAAAAGAGTGTGCAACGAGAATATTTACTGCACAATAGATTGCGATTCAGACTACAATACATTTAACAATCGAACAAATTAATGCCTTTGGTGCTAATACGGATTATACCCTCAACCGCAGGGCACGGATTTTTGCTAGATTGGGATTTGGTATTTATCAGGAGTTTAACACTGCCATCAACTGGGAACTAAGTTTACATTCCTTTGGTTGGGACAGGGGTTTGGGTTTTCGTAGCCTTGCCAATGACTAATTATTGCGGATGTTGCCATTGGTCAGTCTTTTGTCACCAATATTTTGGGCGATCTGACCTCGAATAACTTTGACTCACTCTACAATTTAACCCAGAATGACAATCTTAGTGTCGTCCCAGCCAGAGGGATTGGCAAATGCTAATAGAGATAGCTTTAACAGGAACATTTGGCAAGCTACCTTCAGAACGGTGATTCATTTTAAATTAAGTAGTAAGCTAATGTGCATCTAAACTGGTGAGAACAGTCATTGGTCACTGATCACAAATGACGAATAACATTCTTAACAAGAAAAAGTGTAACATAGACGCGCATTATCTCAGTGAGTGGCTAATCGAACGACAATGGGCGATTAGCCACTCTTCCATTAGCCAGTCTTCCATTAATAACTTGTAAAAATGCAGCCTACAGATCCGAATAAATTTACTGATAAAGCCTGGGAAGCCATTGAAAAATCTCAGGATGTAGCCCGAGCATATCAACAGCAGCAACTAGATGTCGAACATATAATCATTTCTTTATTAGAAGAACCTACTGAGTTGGCAACACGCATTATTTCTCGTTGTGGGGTAGATCCCATGCGCTTGCAGCAGCAAGTTGAAGCGTTTGTGAAACGCCAACCGAAAGTAGATAAAACAGATCAGCTCTACCTCGGTCGTAGTTTAGATGTTATGCTTGACCGGGCTGAAGAAGCGAGAGCTAAGATGAAAGACTCTTTCATCTCCGTAGAACACTTACTTTTGGGTTTTGCTGAGGACGAAAGGATTGGGAAGCGGGCGCTGAAAAGTTTAAATTTGGATACGACTAAGTTAGAAGTTGCAACCAAAGCTGTTCGCGGTACTCAAAAAGTCACAGATCAAAAACCCGAAACCCGTTATGACGCTTTGCAAAAGTTTGGTACAGACTTGACAGAACAGGCAAAAGCTGGTAAACTAGACCCGGTTATTGGTCGGGATGATGAAATTCGCCGAGTTATACAGGTATTATCCCGCCGCAGTAAGAATAATCCGGTGCTGATCGGTGAGCCGGGAGTGGGTAAGACAGCGATCGCAGAAGCTTTGGCACAACGGATTATCAACAGCGACGTTCCCGAGTCTTTGAAAAACCGCCAGCTGATCAGCTTGGATATCGGTAGCTTAATTGCCGGAGCAAAATACCGAGGTGAATTTGAAGACCGCCTCAAAGCAGTCCTCAAGGAAGTTATGGACTCCAACGGTCAAGTTGTCTTGTTTATTGATGAGTTGCATAATGTCGTTGGTGCTGGTTCTGGTCAACAAGGGGCAATGGACGCAGGGAATTTGCTCAAACCAATGTTGGCACGGGGAGAACTGCGTTGCATTGGGGCGACGACTTTGGACGAGTACCGTAAATATATTGAGAAAGATGCAGCATTAGAACGGCGCTTTCAGCAAGTTTATGTCGATCAGCCGAGTGTGGAAAATACGATTTCCATTCTGCGGGGGTTGAAAGAACGCTATGAAGTTCATCACAATGTCAAAATTTCTGATTCGGCATTAGTCGCAGCAGCAACACTGTCATCGCGTTACATTTCTGATCGCTTCTTACCAGATAAAGCGATCGATTTGGTGGATGAGGCAGCAGCACAGTTGAAAATGGAGATCACCTCCAAACCGACGGAGTTGGAAACTATCGACAGACGCTTGATGCAGCTTGAAATGGAAAAGCTGTCTTTGGCTGGAGAAGAAAAGGCTACTATTCAAACTAAAGAACGTTTGGAACGCATTCAGCTTGAAATTGCTCAATTAGGGAAAAAACAGCAAGAATTGAATGGGCAGTGGCAAGGTGAAAAGCTGTTATTGGAGAATATCAGTGCATTAAAGCAGGAAGAAGAAAAACTGCGGGTGCAAATTGAGCAGGCAGAACGCGCCTACGACTTGAACAAAGCTGCCCAGTTAAAGTTTGGTAAGTTAGAGGCAGTGCAACACGATCGCGAAGTCAAAGAAGCGCAACTTCTAGAAATTCAAACTAAAGGTTCGACACTGTTGCAAGAACAAGTCACAGAAGCTGATATTGCGGAAATCGTGGCGAAATGGACGGGGATTCCGCTAAATCGCTTGTTGGAAACCGAACGGCAAAAATTGCTTCAACTTGAGCAGCACCTCCACGAACGAGTTGTTGGGCAACACGAAGCTGTATCAAGTGTTGCTGCGGCAATCCGTCGTGCCCGTGCGGGGATGAAAGATCTCGGTCGTCCAATTGGTTCATTTTTGTTTATGGGCCCGACAGGAGTCGGGAAAACTGAGCTTGCTCGTGCTTTAGCACAGTTTCTCTTTGATGCTGATGATGCCTTGGTGCGTCTGGATATGTCCGAGTATATGGAAAAACACTCGGTATCCCGCATGGTGGGAGCGCCTCCGGGGTATATTGGTTATGAAGAAGGCGGTCAACTTTCCGAAGCTGTTCGCCGTCGTCCTTATTCTGTGGTGCTGTTGGATGAAGTGGAGAAGGCACATCCGGATGTGTTTAATATTTTACTACAGGTGCTGGATGACGGTAGAATTACGGATTCTCAGGGAAGAATGGTTGATTTTCGCAATACTGTGATTGTCATGACTAGTAACATCGGTAGCGAACACATTCTGGATGTCGCTAATGATGATTCCAAATATGACAAAATGCAGAACCGAGTGACGGATGCTTTGCGATCGCACTTCCGCCCAGAATTTCTCAACCGCGTTGATGACATTATTCTTTTCCACACCCTGAGTCGGAATGAATTAGCAAAGATTATTCGTATTCAACTAAAGCGGGTGGAAAATCTCCTAGCCGAGCAAAAAATCTCTTTTGAAATTACCTCAGAAGCAAGTGATTACCTCGTGGAAGTGGGTTACGATCCAATGTACGGTGCTCGTCCCATCAAACGAGCAATTCAGCGAGAAGTGGAAAACCCCATCGCCACCAAGCTATTGGAGAATACCTTCGTCTCCGGTGACACAATTATGATTGATTGTGGAATTGATGGGCTGATCTTCAGTAAGAAAAAAGTCATGAATGTGTCAGCGCCCCAAACTGTGACACCCTACTTGATAGAGGCATCGCAATAAATCAAGATACCCGACTTCTGCCCGCGTCGGGTATCTTGCAGTGATGTCTAAACCTCGCCCATCGGGAGCATCCCAATTTTTAAGAGGTTATTCGGATCAATTCTTCACCGAACCGTATTGTCTAATATGTAGTACGGAAGAGTAGGGAAATCCGAATCACTGTTATAGGGTAAACAAGCCTGTAAAAGGAGAGCGATCGCCTACGTTCAGCTTTTAAGATCCTGATTAATACGATCTGCGAACATGCTTCTTGAGTTACAAGAGCAATGTGGATCTTACCTCAGTTATCATTCATATATTTGAAAACCTCAACAATTATGCTAGAACAAGGCACCATCAGTATTCATACTGAGAATATTTTCCCGATTATCAAGAAGTCGCTTTACTCGGATCACGAAATCTTCTTGCGGGAACTGGTATCTAACGCTGTAGATGCCATCCAAAAGTTGAAAATGGTGACTCGTGCTGGAGAATATTCTGAAGAAATCGGCGAACCAGAAATCATCCTCGCTATCGACAAAAGCAACAAGACTCTTTCCATTAGCGACAATGCGATCGGCATGACTGCTGAGGAAGTTAAGAAATACATCAACCAAGTTGCTTTCTCTAGTGCTGAGGAATTTATCCACAAGTACGAAGGTAAATCTGACCAACCAATTATCGGTCACTTTGGTCTTGGCTTCTACTCGTCTTTCATGGTGGCGAAGAAAGTCGAAATTGATACTTTGTCTTACAAAGAAGGCGCAGAGGCGGTTCACTGGAGTTGTGACGGTTCTCCCGAGTTCATTTTGTCAGACTCAGCCCGCACAACTCGCGGTACCACTATTACCCTCACACTCCAAGATGAAGAAGAGGAATATTTAGAAACACCACGCATTAAGCAGCTGATCAAGACATACTGCGACTTCATGCCAGTACCCATCAAGTTGGATGGTGAGGTATTAAATCGGCAGAAAGCACCTTGGCGCGAGTCTCCCCACAACTTGAGTAAGGAAGATTATTTAGAGTTCTACCGCTACCTGTATCCTTTCCAAGAAGAACCTCTGTTGTGGGTGCATCTGAATACTGATTATCCCTTTATCATTAACGGGATTTTGTATTTTCCCAGATTGAAGCCGGATGTCGATGTCACCAAAGGGCAAATCAAGCTGTTTTGTAATCAAGTGTTTGTCAGCGAGCACTGTGAGGAAATTATTCCCCAATTTCTGCTACCAATGCGGGGTGTAATTGATAGTGCTGATATCCCTTTGAACGTGTCGCGGAGTGCATTACAAACCGATCGCACCGTGCGGAAAATTGGCGAATACATTGCTAAAAAAGTGGGCGATCGCCTGAAAGAACTTTACCGCGACAACCGCGAACAGTACATTAGTGCTTGGAAAGATTTGGGTACTTTCGTTAAATTTGGCGTTCTTAACGACGAGAAGTTTAAAAAACAAGTCGAAGATATTATCATATTCCGCACGACTCGTGAAATAGTTAGCACTGAACCGTCCGCAGTCACCCCAGAAGTTGAGGTACAAACTCAAGAAGGTGATGCCTGGGAAGAAGTTACCCCTAAAACAGGTGAGACTGCGCCCCAATTGCCCTACACAACTTTGAAAGAGTACCTAGAACGCAACCCAGAAAGCCACAAAAACCGTGTCTTCTACTGTACTGATGAAGTGACGCAAGCGACTTATGTAGAACTGCATAAAAAGCAAGGTTTGGAAGTTCTATTTATGAACTCCTTTATCGATACCCACTTCATCAATTTCCTTGAGCAGGAGTATCAGGATGTCAAATTTACACGGGTAGATTCTGACTTGGATAACACGCTGTTAGATCAAGACAAAGCTGGGGAAATTGTCGATCCGAAGACGAATAAAACCCGGAGTGAGACGGTGAAAGAGCTATTTGAGAAAGCTCTCAATAAGCCTAGACTAAACATCCGCTCCGAAGCTTTGAAATCTGACGATCCCCAAGGAACACCACCAGCAATGGTGCTTTTACCAGAATTTATGCGTCGCATGCGGGAAATGAGCTCTATGATGCAGCAGCAACAGATAGACTTTCCCGATGATCACATTTTACTGGTGAATACTGCTCACCCCCTGATTCAGCATCTGGCTAATATCAGTCAAGGCAATATCATTCAAGGTGGCGGTGAATCGCCAACTGGAGCACTGGTGAATATGATTTGTCAACATATTTATGATTTGGCTCTTATGTCTCAAAAAGGCTTTGATGCTGAAGGGATGAAATCCTTTGTTGAGCGCTCTAATGAGGTGTTAACTAAGTTGACTGAAGAAGCGGTGAAATAGAACCTCACCTCCGAACTTCTGAATGGCGGCTTTCGCCGCCGTTCGCCCTTACAATGTAATGTACCTCAACCGAAGGAAACCTGCTATACATCTTCATTCATGCAGGAAGTCAGAATATTGAAACTGCGATCGCCAAGGAACAGCATAAATCAGGGGTTACGAAGGGGTACTGAACCCAAGCCCAATCACGTACTGTCTTCTCTAGGAGTATTCGTGTTTTGGTTGACAAAATTCAAATTTTTCTGCTAGGAATATTAGCTTGGATTGACTTTTTAGAAAAAGCTATTTCTCTATTCTCAAATGTATGTGTTCGATAGCTGTATTCTGGTTGCTGCGTTGCGCTCTCGGCGGGGCGCTAGTTTTCTCTTTTTGAGCGCCATTCGACAGCGAGTCATTACGGGGGTTCTCTCAGAGGCTTTATTCTTAGAGTATAGTGATGTGTTGAAGCGAGATCAAAACCTGCAACAGTTTTGGACAACAAGGGAAGAGATTGAGTAACCGTTCAGGGGGCTTGAAAGTGACGCAACTGGAGATCGCTGTGCTAGATTTGGCGGTACCGGGAACGGGCTATTAGACCTATCACTGGCAGTTGGCGGTGATCGCAGCCCGCACCCGGTACTCCGCTGTCGCCGCCAAATCTTCCCCAGTTGCTGGGTAACTCGTGAGGGCAACAAGTGGTTAATTATAGGTGTTTCAGGGACTGGGGTATGTTATCAAACTACAATCTATACCGAAATACAAGTGATCGGTTGGCATGGTTGTATAAGAGTACAGCTAGCAATTCTTGTCATCGATTACCAGGGCGATCGCGGACAAAAACACAAGACACCTACCATCCGTAAATGTCCACACGAGTGTGGTTTATTTGTCGGCACAGCTTTGTTATTCATTGTAATAAGGCACTTTCATTTGATTTTTTGGCTCTCCCTAATGCATCGATAGTCAGTGAAAGAGTTATGGGGATTAATCCCAGAGACTCCAACATCTTGAATAGAAGTAAATAAACGCTATTATAAGTAGGAATTAAGCAGCATTTATTACTTGTTCAGAAGCAGGAGGAACTTTTGGAAGTAAAGAAGGAGCAGGTTGATCTGTGCGTGCGGCACTCGTTGCTGCGGTCAGAAAATCCAAGACATTCCGGTGCTGGGATTTAAGAGTAGTCACAACGGTTAACATCCGGGCAACAAAAGCACTACCAGCAGCCGTTTGAGTACCAAAACTAGTCCGCCGCCCTTCGGGTTCACCAGTCGCCTACGGAGGGAAACCCTCCTGCAGCGCTGGCTCACCAGATCACGGCAGGACGTATAGCTCTTTCAGAGGCATTATTTGTTGGTTCCACACCCTCAACCGTCACAAACAGCCATAAAGCTGGCTCAACTTTCAGTAGTTGGCGACAGGTACGGACAGTTTTAGCAAGTGGAGTCTTTTCTCTGGAACCAATTTCATAGTCAGCACCTTCGTGTAATGAAGATTGGATGGAGTGGCGGATTTCTAGAACGTTAAGTTGAAACTCATAACGTGTCAAGGTTCCATCTCGAACCCGATGCCCTTCGGGTTCGCAGTCGCCTACGGAGGGAAACCCTCCTGCAGCGCTGTCTCACCAAAGTTCAAATAATTTTTCCTGTTGTTTGACCAGAGCATTTCCAATGTCCTTTGAAACTCCAGGACGCTCTGATATCTTGATGAATTCTCGTTTTAAGTGTGCCCAGCACAATTGTCGCTGCGAATTACTGACCCAAGTGTATGCTGCATAGCGGTCTGAGTTTAAAATACCCCCAAAGTCTTCACCTAGTAGATTCTTGGCCGCATCGGAACAACGCGAAAGTGTAATCTGAAAAAATGTAACTAGGGGGAGCCACTGCGTTGGGCGGCTTTGCCGACTTGAAGCATGTGGCGTTGTAACCGCAACCCAAAGCCAAGCTTGACTCTTTTTGGGGTTGCACCCATCAACGTTTCCGCAGAACTTAGCTTGTTTGATCCGCTCCAACAACAGGCGAGTTCTGGACGTATATTTTCGCTTCAGAGATCGCACTCTCTACCGCATCGCTTGCTTCCTGCCTCAGCTTATTGACTGTACCCAAGGACATGGATATTCCGAATAAATCTTGTATGGCACTTTGCACCATCCGAGTACTGTGGCGATACAGTCCGCTCAACACGGCAACAACAGCTACTACTCTTACCCCATAGCCACTTTGGTGTACATCGTCGGGTAATGTTGCGCGGGTTAAAGTCCCACATTGTTGACACACCAACTGGTGTAGGCGATGTTCTAAAATTATTGGGCTGATGGGAGGAATTTCTACTATCTGATGACGGTAAGGGTTAGCATCTTCTCCGCTTAATTTCTCTTTGCAGCAGCTACAAATTTCTGGGTGGTGATCTAAAACGGACTCACACTCTTCCACAGAGTACAGAAAGCGACTATGACCCTGATGACCTGGTTGTCCCCCTCGCTTTTTACCTGTGTTCTTTTTTTCAGGAGGTTTTTCCGTACTGGGTGAATCTGAGGATGGGGGAGATGACGAGTTTTTTGACGTGCGATTGATTTTTTCGGTGGAGCTCTTGCCGCTGAGCTTCCAAATCAGCTAGCTCTTTTTCTGATTGCTTTATGTGCTGCCCCATCTTCTCCACCAGTTGTTTGATGCTGGCTGGAGTTCCTTCCCAATCCGAGTTGGAAATTTCAATCCCGTAAGTGAGGCAGTTTTTATCCATGCCTCTTAATCTACCATCTGCATGTACCTATTTTTCACAGTAGCAAGATCAATCCTGTGAACGGTTACGAGATTGATGTGGTGTTAGGAGTGCTTGCAGATGTCCTCAAGCCAGTCCCAATCTATTTTCAGTGGCGACCTCAACTTAAAGATCCCAACGATGAAATGGTTTTAGAATGTGCAATTAATGCCCAGGCATCTGCAATCGTCACCTTCAACGAACGAGATTTCTTACCCGCCGCACAACAATTTGGAATTGAAGTGATTCCCCCTGGAATGTTGGTGCGATCCTTAAATTTAAGGGAGCGTTTTAGCTTATGAGTTCTTATCCATTGGAATTACCAGAAGAGCTAATGCAGGAAGTTCGCCATTTGGCAGAGGTGAATCAGGTTTCCCTGGATCAATGGTTGATCACTGTCATCCAACGGTATGTCGCAGCCGAGCGATCACTCAATCAATTGCGGCTTGCAGCACAAGCTGCTGATTATGAGCGCTTTGATCAAATTTTGGCAAGAGTACCTGATGTTAACCCCATGCCGGGAGATGAATTGTAGCTTTGACATTGAAATTGCTGCTAACCCAAGTTGCTAGTTATGCTGATTAGCGATCGCTTTGGGTCACTTAAGTAAT
>JAQYWN010000594.1 GCA_029379265.1 Rhizonema sp. NSF051 | reverse complement strand
GCCCAAAAAACTCCAAATATTAACGTGTAATTCCAGATACTTTTAGCTTTATTTTTGAAAATATAACTTCTCATAAATAAAACCTCCTAGATCTCCTATCCTCTAAGGGTTTCACTGTTTTAATAAGGCTGGGGATTTATTTACTTGTAGGTGCCTAATACCGTTTCACTTTAAAGTTGATACATTTAGGCAAGCTGTTCTTGAGCAGGGGGAGCGAATAAAATAAAAAAGCGTGGACCTGGGGCCCCGCGCAGACGAACGAGATTTGCAGAACGAAGTAATTTTGGAAGCTGCCACCGCAGTGTTTCTCGAGCAAGCTAAGGCTTTGGCCGCGCGGGTGCGTCTAAGCAGACGATCTACTCGCTGACTCAAGTATAATTTTGTGTTTATTTACACACACTTAATCATCAGTAACTTGTCCTCTCATAGACTTAATTTGTGCGTGTTTGCTTTTATGGTCAAGACGTTTTTTTTGAGAACTGCGAGTTGGTTTAGTTGGTTTACGTCTTCGGGGTACTACGACTGAGCTTTTAACAAGTTCTTGGAGTCGTCTCAACGCTTCCTCCCGGTTTTGCTCCTGGGTTCGGTGTTCTTGAGCTTTGATGACGATGACTCCCTCTTGAGTAATGCGTCGATCATTTAACTTCAATAGTTGTTCCTTATAGCGATCAGGTAATGATGAGGCCTCAATGTTGAAGCGTAAGTGGATAGCGGTAGAAACCTTATTAACGTTTTGACCACCTGCGCCTTGTGAGCGAATGGCACTAATTTCGATGTCGCTGTCCGGGATAATAACTGTTTTAGAAATTTGTAGCATAACTTAATGGTATATCAAAGTAACTCCATCGTGGTGCATGAACTTCTGGTATGATTGCTACGTCTATATCTCCAGCATTGAGCTTCAAGTGCCGCTACTTGATCGGCTTTAAACTGAGTTATGGTAATAGGCATTCAGCCGTCAGCTACTGCTCATGTATTAATTTTAGTAATAGTGTCAACAACCCACGGCTTAAAACTGATAGTGAGTCCAGTCTTGTTCGCGGAGCGTCTCCTCTTGGTAGAAGAAAAGTCTCCTTTCTTTGGGAAGAAGCGAACTTGAATGCTGAATCCTTATATGCAAACAAATTTTGCGGAGCTGCTGCTTGAATGTCAACAACATCTACCCCTCGTTTGATTCTGGAAACTTTACTTCCACATCTAAAAGTGGCAGCAGCTTATGCCCATCAAATTCAATCTCGTCTGATCGCACTTCCTGACAAACAAAGCGGGGACAATTTTTTTGCTGCTGCCTTAACTGATGCGGATCTTGCTATTCAGAATTTGGTGGAAGTCGTACTACTAGGTACTTTTCCTCAAATTCGCTTTTACGGTGAAGAACATGAACAATCTCGCAATACTAAATATTTTCGTTCTATCGAACTAGGTGAACAAAATGATTACTTAGTGACGCTCGATCCTATTGACGGGACAAGATTTTACCTTGACGGACATTCTAATTACCAAATTATTCTGTGTGTGCTTAATGCAGATGATTTTGAAGCAGTGATTGCTCTCTCCCCTGCTCAAAACATTTATTTTTATGCATTAAGAGGTGAAGGGGCTTTTCAAGGGACTCTGGAAATGAACTTAGAAGATTGCACTCCACTACAAGTCAAATCTGACAGCAAAACAGTATTGTTGGGATTGGGAATGAGTGACTTGGCACCAGCACTAAAACAGCAATATCAAGTCATTGATATCGCATCTGATTACTCAAGTGACATTCAGATTACCAATCTTAACAGCATTCTTACTGGTCACCTTTGTGGAGCAATGATAAAATCGGGTAACTTTATTGACAGTGCAGCACTCGCTTTCTTAATGAAAGAAGCTGGTTGGATCGTCACAACTTTGGATGGATCTAAAGTCCCACCCTTGCATACTTGTAAAAATTACAGGCTACCGGGACTCATAGTGGCTACTCCAAGTGTACATCAACACCTGCTTGAAGCAGCCATGTCTTAGAATCAAGAATTACTTTATAAAATTTGGGACAAAAATACAGTCAAATTCCTCAACTTTTTGCCTATTTTCTAAAACATCCATTTTGTCTATGCTACCCTCTCAAAAACTTGCCCTCACACAAACTGTACCCCGGCGTAATCTTTGGTTTAACCGACTGATGGCAATTATTGCCTTAGTTAACTTATTTTTAGTCTTTTTTGACTTAAGCTATGTTCCTTGGCGTAATTTATATTTACGGGAGGTTCCTAGTTTAACTCAGTTGTATGACCCCATTAAAGGCATTGAAATTCATCGAGAGACACAAAATTATATTAATACAGTATATCAATTAGAAGATCAGGTTTCCAGTACAGGTTTACAGTCAAATCAAACAGAAAACTTATTAACTCAATTGCAAACTCTCAGTGATGAGATGATTAAGGATAATCCTTTTGCTGCAGCTAATAAAAGCGGGATTTTAGAAAAGATTAAAAATATCATGCGCGATCGCATGGGAATTGAATCGGCGCATCAAGCTTTTAGAGCGTTTTGGAGTAAAGGGCATTTTGAGAGCGCGGGTTGGCAACCAGAAATTGATTTTTTTAAGACTCAAATTCAACCTTTAATTGAAACAAACTACTATCGCAGAATCGGAATAAACGGTAAATTCCTCAATCGTTTCTGGCAGATTGACTTACCATTTGTGATTTTATTTAGCTTAGAACTTCTGGGTAGAGCTTTTTTGAAGAGTCGCCGAGAGATGGGATTTACTTGGCAGCAATCAATAGTTCGACGTTGGTACGAGATCCCCTTAATATTCCCGTTTTGGCGATTTTTGCGAGTCATTCCTGTGATTATTCGCCTCAACCAAGCTGATTTATTAAATCTCGATATTGCCCGTCGGGAGATTAACCGCGATGTTGTCGCTAACTTTGCCGAAGACATCACCGAGATTGTCGCCATCCGGTTGATTAGTCAACTTCAAGAGTCAATTAAGCAAGGCAAGATCCTAAATTGGTTCTTGCGACCACATACCCGCAAATCTTATATTGATATCAATAATACTAATGAAATTAGGGCGATCGCTTCTCACCTTCTTCGCCTTACAGTCTATCATGTTGTCCCGAAAATTCAACCGGATATAGAAGCATTACTACATCGTAGTATAAAAACTACTCTGAGTCAATCTCCGACTTATCAACAACTGCAAAAGGTGCCTGGAGTCAATCAAATACCTGCTCAGTTGACAGATAAGTTAGTGACAGAGATTTCTCAAACAACATATACCACGATGACAAGTTTATTAGAAGATTCTGAATTAGGAGCAATATCCAATCGTTTGATTGATAATTTTGGTGCTGCTTTAGAAGCAGAATTTCACAAGGAACAGAATATTAAGAAAATGAGTACTTTAATTATCGACCTTTTAGAAGAAATTAAAATTAACTACATCAAAGGAATTGCAGAAGGCGGATTAGAAAAAAGCTTGCAAGAAGCAACTCAAATCCGGAAAATTATTCAACGTTAAATGAAGATGTTCCTAATTTAGCGCTTGCTTGAGATTTGGAGGGAAGTTTCGTTGACATATTTATGTTTTTTTGCGATCACCTACTTAGTCATGTACTTCATCAATTCGTATTATCGGATTAAGGTTTGTAATGAGTGCGCTGTAGACGCGTCAGCGGCTTCTCGCAGAGTAGCGCAACTACGAACGAAGGCTGTTATAGTTGATTGCGTGCTTTGAGTAGCAAATATCTATCTACTAATTGATTTGTGATTTGATTTGCGGGTGCATCCAGTACTAACACACCTTTTTGTTTTAGCTGGGCAAATGCGAGTTGCCGCTGTGCTAATAAATCAAGGGCAACGGCACGGGTGTAGGCGGCTATTGTTTCTCCTTCAGTTGGGGTTTGTGCTAGACGATCAACTTGCGGATCGCGCAGGGTGACGCAAAAGGGAAGATAGCGGGGTGCCAGTTTGGTGAGTGCGGCAAGAAGTTCGGCAGAGGCTGTCACATCAACTAAGTCCGTAATGATGACAACCAAACAACGCCTAGTTTGCTGCTTGACAAAATTTGTGACTGCTCCTAAATAATCAGATTCCAGCAACACTGGTTGAATGGGTGTCAGGCGATCAATCAACTGACTTAGATGATGTTGTCCTCTTTCGGGGGGAATCCAAGCGTGCATTTGGCGATCAAAGACACCCACGCCAACGCGATCGCCTCGATACAACCCGGCTAAAGCTAAGGATAGTGTTGCATTCAAACCCCAATCAAACCTTTGTAAATTTTGTACTCTTGCGGTCATTAATCGTCCGCGATCAAGTAAGATTAGTAAAGTCTGTTCTTTTTCGGGCTCTAAAACTCTCACCAATGGCGATGTGTTGCCTGCGCCTAGACGACGGGCTGTAGCTTTCCAATCTATGAACCGTAAATCTTCTCCAGTGCGATAGTTCCGCAATTCGGCAAACTCAGTGCCGATACCCAATTGCCGTTGGCGATTGACTCCAGATGATTTTAGTGTGAGACGAATTGAGAGCGATCGCAACCCGATTAAATCAGGATAAACTTTTACAGTTAGACTTTGCGGAATCTTCCAATTATCCCAAGCCAATCCCCAAGATCCCAATTGCCGAATCTGAATGTCGCCCCAGGAAAATTCACCCCGTTGTGTGGGATGGACATTATAAGTAAGTTCTTGAGTGGTGTTATTGGCAACAGTAGTCCGTAGTGTTGGTACAGAAACTTTAAACTCACTCGGGTAATAGTCGGCAATTTGTACGACAGCGTTGGTATTCGCTATGACGTTGAGGAAAACTGGATTATCTTGCCCAATAGAAAGGCGTGGCGGCAATTCTCGGGAAATCTGAACTCGATGCGAAGGGAGGCGCAAACCATCCACTACCATCAATCCCAGTACAACCATATCCAGTAACAAAGCGATCGCGATACTAGATGGAATGCCGAGAAAAATTGCTAAAGTCGCGGCAAGAATAATTCCCGATGTCAATAATATGTAAACTCGCTTGGAAGGAACCATATTTTCGGGGCGTAGGGGTAGGTTTAATCTAGATCACATTTGGGCACATGCAATATTATGTCAAACCCGCCCCTACATTGGTAGAGGCATGATACGTTGGAAAACACCAACAAGTTCATCAGGCTTGCTGATGCCTGCAAGACGTGCAGGCTAAGTTAACACAAGCTTGAAGACGGAGTCATGAAGTTGACATTCATATTTTCAGGCGCAAAATCTGAGTCTACTTAATATGACTTCAGATAGGTTAAGCGTTGTGAGATTTACAAGCATGTAGTTAGCTAACTTGTTTTAAAAGTTACCAATTATCACCAATCTTTTGTTAAATTAAAACA
>JAQYWN010000593.1 GCA_029379265.1 Rhizonema sp. NSF051 | reverse complement strand
TGATGGCACTCTATTTATCTTCCATCAAATGATATTATCTTTGGCAACTTCGTATAAGGCGATCGCACCTTCAATTTGTGCTATCCGCGTCTGAATTGCTTCTAACTTTTGTGACAAACTCGTCATTTGAAGCGAAATTGAATTGCTATCGACATCGTTATCACTACTATTGCGGGATTCTAACTTTAAGAGCCTAAGTTGGATCTGCTTTATTGTTTCACTATGAATCTCGACGTTGATATCATTATTGCTATCAATATTTGATAGCAAAAGCTGTAAACCTTGAAGTACGGCAGTTGTATGTCCTAGTCTGTGCAACCGTGATAGCTCTTTTACTGCCTTAATCAGTGAGGTAGGCACGCGAATCATCTGGCTTGGGGGGGTCTTTTTAGCGCAGTCTGCTGGAGAGAGTAGTCTCTCCCGCGAGCTTCGCGTTTTACTGGATTTCCTAAGTGGCATATTGATATCATTTATGATAGCTTTTGTGCTATCAGTAATAATAAAAGCAATGTGGGGAGCCGGATGAACCCACGATTAATTCTGACTGAAAGAAAGTGCAAGGAAATACACCAAACGCCTAAAAATACCTGAAACCTAAATATATCAACAATGGGTGGAAAATGATGTCAACGTCTTTCTGTATATACATTTGAGGTTATTTTCTGGATCTTTTAATTCAGAAAATATTTAAAAACTCAACCACAACATCTGATGCTCGTTCAAAACATTCCCTAGCTGCAAACCTTACTGTTGGTATACCCTCACGCAGTAGTACTCGATCACGCACATAATCTCTCACTGTTTGAGAACCTTCTTGGTGATGTTGACCATCTACTTCTAGAACCATCCACCTACGTTTATAAAATACTAAGAAATCGAGTTCGACCCTACCCGTTAACCAACCACTTGCGTTACTTACAGGTGATCCTTGTCTCCCAACACGACCGCGTGAGTTAGCAAAGAACAGTACTTCTTGTTTATCCAACTCTTCTGCAATCTTAATCTCGGCAGCTGAGCGAAAATACATACCGCCCCACTCCTTGGGTGCATGCGCTTTAGCATTTTCTTGTTCAGAAGCGTTGTCATTAGTGTTGGGTGTATCTTTTCCTGGTACAGCTAAAGCTGATCCACGTGTAAATTGCTCTACATGATGTCTGTAGTCATCGTCAAAAAACAACCGCCACCAATGTTTAGTACCATGCCCATTCCGCTGGTCGGCATATGCTAAATGTAAATGGTCATTCATTTCTAAATAAAAGTTAGGTCTAGTTCTTGAATATAGCCAATTATTAATACGTTTTCTTAAGTTTAGTTCTGACTTTCCACCAGCAGAAAAAATTCCAACAAGAAAGTCTAACAACTTATTTGTCTCCATTTCTAAATAATATGGAAGCTTCCCACCTATTGGTATAAGAGAACCCCCAGTAACTTTATGTTCTACTCCAGCTTCTATATTAAACTCCATAGTTTTAAAAATTCTTATAATAATGTTAACTGCAATAGCAAACGCAAATATTTCAGTTGCTAAGACTGGGGTTTCAACCACTGGTAACAAACAAGCTGCACCTCCTCGAACTGAATCATGGATAAGGCATTGACATCCTCTTCCTGCTCTTCAATCTCGTCGTAAAGTTGTTGGTCAACAAACAACTCGTCCAAATCTGCCACCAGCACACCTAAATCTCGGTTTTCAACAAAGTTGTCCCAGATAGTCTTAATGTCTTTTTCAAAAGTACGGAGGTTAACTCCTGTGATAGTTTGTAATACTCGTTCTTTAGCTTCTATATCTACGAGTTCTTCAGATTGACTTAAGGCCGTTTGCACTTTTTGCAAAAGCTTAGAGAGTGTTGCTCGTAGCCGTCCACTTACCTGTCGCTTCTGGAGGTCAGAAAGTAGGTTACTTACCGCACCATTCAGTACAGTAAAAATGGCATTATCAAATTGGACTGGTGATATGGTATCTGGATTAGGAAAGTCATCAGCCTTACACTGTAACCATTTAAAAATTTGACGCTTCTCACTGACTAATCGGCTAGAGTCGGTGGAGATAGCCCCATGAATGCGCGGATAGAAATGCCAAAAGTGTCTATTCCTAGCACGAAAAGCAAGGAAAATTCCCCCATCTTGATGTTCGCGAAGTAAGCGAGCGCTCGTACTATGAATACCCAAGGGGATTTCCTCAGCTGCTTCCTTGCCCATTTGCTGAATAAACTCCAGTAGGGGGAAGCGCATTTCATCGAGGGAGACTAAATCTGCTACCTGCTCTAATTCCTCTAAGATTTCTGCTTTCTCAGCGTCGGTGTCTGCTTCCTTAAGTCGCCGCAACTCCTCCAAGCTGCGCTCAGAAATGGTTTCTCCCAAAACACTGGCATCAAGTCCCACCTCCCGGTCAATCATGGCAATTCGCTGTTGGAGACGAGCGACTAAGCCCAGCAAAGTTTCTAACCCTTCTTCTGGAAAGCAGTTATAAATAAACAGTTCCTCAAAGTCCGTACCCAAGCGATCAATACGTCCAGCCCGTTGAATCATTCGTACTGGGTTCCAGTGAAGGTCATAGTTAACCAAGACTCCAGCATCTTGCAGGTTTTGTCCTTCTGACAGCACATCTGTACAGATGATAATGTCAATTCCCTGGTTTTGATAAACTTGCAATTCTTCGTCATTGGAGCAGTTAGCTTTAGGAGCAAATCGCTTGACTTTCTCAAATCTCTGCTGGCTAGGAGTTGCTCCAGTGATTAGGTCAATGATGGGCGAGTATTCGTCTACTTCCATTGCTGCTAACCAGTCCTGGTCTTTATGGAGTTGATTATACACATACTCAGCAGTGTCTTTGAAATAGCTGAACACCAAGACTTTTTGACCCTTTAACTGGAGAAGCAATTGTTTGAATGCTGCCAGCTTGCGGTCGTAATCCTGGTTAGCGACTACGGTTTCTCGAATGGTTTGAAGTTTCAGGAGAATATTTTTGAGTATGCAGCAGTCTTCTGCTATTTGCGATCGCAACTGGTTGATTTGATAGTCTTTGGGATCAATCTCTGGTAGAGAACTGATCAACTCTTCAATTTCAACATTTTCTTCCTCATCAGTTTCTGCTACCAAAATCTTACGGAAGGTAGTGCTGTCTAATAGTTGTCCCTCTTGTAAATAAGCATCAAATTCTTGCTGAAATCCCTGCTGGTAAGAAATACTATTTTCAAAGGCTATCAGTGAACTTTCTAAACGCTTGAGAAACAGAGATTTCATCAGGGCGACCAGGGCTTCATTCCGTTTCACCTGAGCCTCATCCTGTTGATTTTTCCGTTTCTTGAATGCTCGGATGTTGTAAGGTGCTAGATTCAATTGGTCAATTTGGTTAGCAATCCCTGCATAAAGTCCAGCAAAACTCGCTTCAAAGTTGTAGGTAAATTGCTCTAGCTGGCGTTTAGGAAAGTGAATCTCCTTGCCAGCAATGAAAATTTGTTCTCCTGCTTGTTGTCTTTTAATGACATCCTGACGGCTGCGGCGCACCATTGTTTGCAGTAATAGCTCAGTAATTTCAACGCTGCCTTTGGTTAGTTCTTTAAAATAACCTCTCAGATTACTAATACCCCATTCCCGGTAGTATGTCTCGTTATTACGGGTCAGTAGCAAAATCTGATGATAGAGATCATACAGGCTATTGTTAATAGGGGTCGCCGTTAGTAACACCACTCGTTTGTTACGCTTGCCACTGCCAATCAGCTTTTGTAAGTTACGGTAACGGTTGGTAGCTGAGTTGCGGAAGTTGTGCGATTCGTCCACCAGCACTAGGTCATATTTGCTAAACCGTTTAACATCAAAGTGCTTACGGCTAATCTCCTCCTGGGAAATGACATCAGCTTTAATGCCAAACTCATCCAGCTTCTTCAACCACACCAACTCTCGCAACTGGGCGGGGCAGATCACCACGGCACGGGGAACATAACCAGGGCGTTTGTCTTTAATCAAGTAGTGATCCAGTAGTCGCAATCCAATAAAAGTTTTACCCAGGCCCACAGCATCGGCCACAATACAAGCACGGTGACGCTCCAGGAGTCTCACAGCTCGTTCAAAGCCCTCCTGCTGAAAACTGGCGAGTTCTAGGGAAGTGCGATCGCTCCCCTCTGGTCCTGTATCATCTTTGAATAGTTCGTAGAGAGCTTTTACAAATACTTGATGGGGCGTGTAGGGCTTACTGCCAAACTTGGATGCATTGAGAGAGTCAATAAGTTTGGTTTTATAGTCCGTATCTACACTGTTGTGATTCCAAAACTCAGCAAACCAGTTATGACGTAGATCTTGGGCAACTGCCCTTTGCTTGTTGACTACGTTTAGTTCTCGGTTGATGCTAATCCCTGCCGGGGTAAAGTTACTAGAGCCAACAATACTATAGTCATCAAATATATAAGCTTTAGCGTGTAAAAATTCACCGTTAGTTGCACCGTACAATCTGACCTGGATGTGATTTTGCTTTAAGTACGCAATCATTCTGTCAATTTGTCGCTTGTACTCTGCCTTAAAATCCTCCTCTTCTAACTGCTGCTGGATGTCACGGCGGAAGTAGCGGATTAAGTCAATGCGATCGCTTTCTGCTGGTCGAATGGTGGGGTCACGCCCAATTAATAACCGTAGGCTGGTTAGTTGGTTCATGGCAGCTTCCAGACGTACCCAGGCTTCAATGCGGAAAAAGCCGGTGGCGATGTCGAGGAATATTTGGTTTTCCTCTTCAATTAGGATTTTGAGGGTGGTTTGTAGTTTGTGGCGGGAGTTATCTATGTAGTCTGGGAGGGGCATTTAATTCTCATATTCATAGGACTTACACAAGCGTCACAATATAGGGTCAACTGGCACATATATTTTAACTTGAGGTAAGTAAGTGCTTGTAAGTATTGATTTATAAACGTTCTATCCAAATTATTCCAATGTAATAGTTTGAATAAAAATGTGCCAGTTGCGGAAATCCTGATTTAGTAACTAAAATAATTTGCTTCTATTGAAACCGCGTAATTCTCTCTAAAAAAATTTTAACTTCGGGAAATTTTCTTACTCCTTCTTCAATTATTGATAAAATCTCACTATTTGCTTCTTTTTCTTGAGCAAAAATACCGGCTATACCGCTTTTAATTCCCTCATGACTAAAGCTGATGTCATTTCCATTACTAAGGTTAGCCTCATTTTTTAAAGATTCAAGTAAATTCAAAATTCCTTGTGTCTTCCAGGCATTTTGCTGTATGTATTGTTCCAGTTTATCAGAATTTATTGTGTTGAATGTTCTCTTACGAAGAAGAGAATTGGCGCAATAAGCTAGTAGTTTTGGATATATAAAATCTTCTATCTCAATATTTAGTTTATTACTTCTCAGT
>JAQYWN010000592.1 GCA_029379265.1 Rhizonema sp. NSF051 | reverse complement strand
TTATGGATGGGGTTTCCCCCTGCTCACGAACCCCTGCCCCCTGCCTCTTGTTGACGTAAAATCTTAGTTTAGTTTCAGAATATGCCAACCCAAGTTATTCAAGCTCAACCTTCAACAAATGCTTTTTTAGGTTTTATTCAATTTTGGAAAGACGTAAAAGCAGTCGCCCAACCTTACTGGTATCCAAACGAGCCAGGAGACAGAGCATTCTCAGAGGTGATTCGCTCATGGGGAATGCTTATTCTCCTGATTTTATTAATAATTGCGCTTGTTGGTGCAAATGTTTTTAATAGCTTTATTAATCGCTATTTGGCCGATATCATCATTAACGAGAAGGAAATCTCTAAGTTTTATGATGCTTTACTACTTTATGGTTCAGCTCTGGTATTGGGAACTATCTTAGCGGGGTTCTCCAGACTAGTGAGAAAAAAAATTGCTTTAGAGTGGTATCAATGGCTAAATAATAAGATTTTATCAAAATATTTAAACAGTCGAGCTTATTACAAAATTAACTTTAAATCTAATATTGATAATCCAGATCAACGTTTATCTCAAGAAATCGAACCCATTGCAAGCAATGCTTTAAGTTTTTCAGCTACTCTTCTGGAAAAAATACTGGAGATGACAGCTTTTTTATTAGTTCTTTGGTCAATCTCTCAATCTGTTGCACTGATTTTAGTTACTTATACAGTTATAGGTAATTTGATTGCTGTTTACTTGACGCAAGAGTTAAATAAAATTAGTCGAGAAGAACTTGAAGCGAAAGCTGACTACACCTATTGCCTGACTCATTTCCGCACTCATGCTGAGTCAGTAGCTTTCTTTCGAGGAGAGAAGCAGGAATCAAATATTATTTCCCGCCGATTTAGTAATTTGATAAAAAATGCTAAACGCAAAATTGATTGGGAGAAAAACAATGAGATTTTTAATAGAGGTTATCAAGCTGTAATTCAAATATTTCCATATATAGTGTTTGGACCTTTACAGATTAAAGGTGAAATGGAATTTGGAGAAATTATCCAAGCATCTGTATGTTGCTATTTTTTTGCTAATGCTTTGGGTGATTTGATCAATGAATTTGGAAATTTTGGAAGATTTTCTAGCTATGTTGAACGGTTATCTGAATTTTCCGATGCGTTAGAAGCTGTTACTAAACAACCAGAAGGTGTAACTACCATTAAAACAATAGAAGAAAATCAGATCGCTTTTGAGAATGTCACTTTACAAACGCCCGACTATGAACAGGTGATAGTTGAAAATTTGTCACTGTCTGTCAAAGCTGGAGAAGGTTTATTGATTGTCGGTTCCAGTGGTCGAGGTAAAAGCTCACTGCTAAGAGCGATCGCTGGCTTGTGGAATGCGGGGAGTGGTCGTTTGATGCGACCTCCATTAGAAGAAGTTTTATTTTTACCCCAACGTCCTTACATAATTTTAGGAACCTTGCGCGAACAATTGCTTTATCCTAGTACAAATACTCAAATGACCGACGCAGAACTCAAAGAAGTTTTGCAACAAGTCAACCTACAAAACTTGCTAAGTCGAGTCGATAGCTTCGATACGGAAGTTCCTTGGGAGAACATATTATCGCTAGGAGAACAACAACGTCTGGCTTTTGCACGATTATTAGTTACTCATCCAAGGTTCACGATATTAGATGAAGCAACAAGTGCCTTAGATCTGAAAAATGAAGGTCATTTATATCAACAGTTACAAGAGACGAAAACAACGTTTATTAGTGTTGGACATAGAGAAAGCCTATTTAATTATCATCAATGGGTATTAGAACTTGCACAAGATTCTAACTGGAAAGTTATGAAGATAAAGGACTATCGAAAGCAAATAGGTCAAAAAGAACGTATTACTAAACCTATCACAAATGGTCAGATCGAAATAGATGACTCATCTCAATAAATAAATATTAGTCCTAAAACAATACTGCTCTTCTTTTCGATTATTATTCACGCCACAATATTTAACAGGATAAATATCCAATAAAACATATGCACAATTTAAGGGGTACGAAGAAGTAATCGTTCAAGAGATAACACTAAAAACTAACAACGTACTATTTTGGAAAAAGAAATATTACTCACCATCCGAGAGAAAAACCTATTTGGCGGAACTACCATTAGGTTACGAAGGAGAATTTGGTCCGCAAGTAAAAGCACTAGTCATCAGTTTGTACTACGGTGGCAACATAAACCAAGGCAAACAGACGCGAGTTTTTAGAGGATATTGGGATCTCCATGTCAGCAGGTCATTTATCGAACCTGTTAATCAAAAACCATGCTTGTTTTGAAACAGAGAAAAATGAAGTTTATCATTCAGGATTAGCGAGCACTCCTTGGCAACAATTTGACCAGACAGGTGCGCGTGTTAAAGGAGTGAACTACACAACTAACGTCATCTGCAACCCTTTATACACAATCTACTTTACGACCCGCAACAAAGATCGATTGACTGTAGTCAAAGGATTACAAAACGGTGAGGAACTTGAGTTTATTCTCAATCCATTAACCTATGAATTGCTAAAGAACTTTCAACTGGTGTTAATCCCTTCAGTTGGTCTTGGCTGCCAGAATAATTGCCAACCCCGAATTATTCAGGGGATACCACGTGGTATCCCGAAAATTATCTATCCGAAGTATTGACGGGATGTCTGTAAAGCTTATAATAAATCCATAATTTCCAAGCACAGTATATTGATGCAGCAATCTGTTGAGCAATGCATTGAGCGTGTTATCAATAATATAAAGCCAGCAACAGCATTAGAAGGGGTGTTCGCTTCACCGATTTCATTGCGTGAGCGATTGGCACATTACCGCACGCCAGGCATTAGTATTGCTGTCATTAATGATTTTGAAATTGAATGGGCACATGGATTTGGATTGTGTGAAGCGTTAACAACTCGTTCAGTCACACCAGACACTTTGTTTCAAGCAGCCTCAATCAGCAAACCTGTTTTCGCCTTAGCAGTTATGCGTCTTGTACAATCAGGAAGTCTCAATCTTGATGAGGATGTCAACACATATCTAACCTCATGGCGTGTACCTGCCATCGGAGATTGGCAACCTCGCATCACGCTGCGCCAGTTGTTAAGTCATACTGCTGGCTTTACAGTGCATGGCTTTGGTGGCTATCCAGACGGCTCGCCATTACCAACAACTGTTCAAGTTCTTGATGGCGAACCTCCAGCCAATAGCGATAAAGTAGAGATCAATATTATTCCTGGTTTGCATTATCGCTATTCGGGTGGCGGTATAACAGTTGCCCAACAGGTATTAGTTGATTTACTGGGCAAACCTTTTCCAGAAATCATGCATGAATTGGTTCTTTCACCATTGAGTATGACAAATAGTACCTATGAACAGCCGCTTTCTTCCGATTGGTCAGTAAGGGCAGCAACAGCTCACCCGTTCTCTGGCATCCCACTTGCAGGCAAGTATCACATTTATCCTGAAATGGCAGCAGCGGGTTTGTGGACAACGGCAACAGATTTAGCCAAAGTTGGTGTTGAACTGACACGAGTATTGCATGGCTCGCTTCCTGTCGTGTGGAGTAAACAGACAGTAGAAGAAATGTTACGTCCCCAACAGCCTGAACAAACACAAGGAGCGAATGAATCATTTGTGGGGTTGGCAAATGGGTTATTTGTAGGATTAGGATTCTTCGCTGGTGGTGGAATTGGTGAGGGTTTCCTCTTTTCTCATAGTGGTCAAAATGAAGGATTTGTATCATTGATTCGTGTTTACCCGCGCATTGGCAAAGGTGCTGTAGTCATGCTCAACTCAAATCAATTTGAGTTAGTGGAGGAAGTAATGTTCGCGCTCGCGGTTGAATATAACTGGCCTGATGTGTTCCCAACAGAAAAATCAATTGTTAACTTGCCGCAAATAGATTGCTACTCAGGGTTATACTCAACAGCAGATGGATTGCAGTTCAAAGTCGTGAGCGTTGATGGGAATTTGTTCCTACAATGTGGGCAGCAAGCGCCATTACAGTTTTTCCCCACATCTGAGCTAGAATTCTTTACTAAAAAATTAAATGCTTGTATTTTCTTTGAAAAAGATGATATGGGTAACATTACTGTAATGACTTTGAGCCAAGCGGGTGTCATGAGTTTAAGACCACAAGCGGATACGCAGATTAGAGCACAGAGACAGGAGTGAATTTACCTTGTTCTCCTTTGAGGTGGTTGTTTTCATCCCGCAGGTGTTGATTTTCTTGCCGTAATTCTTTAATTTTTGATTGTAATTGCTCTATTAGGTTCAGCAATATCTCCACGGGACCACGCATTAATTCGTCTGCAATTCCTTTTGGGTCAATGGTTTGCAGCAAATCGGATACTGAGTTGTCTTTCGATAGAAGTTTTTGCGTCATCTTTCATATTTTATGACGCTATGTGTACCGCAGCGAATCTTTTTATTTTTCTCAGCTACCCCGATTTATTGAGCCGATACATCATTTTGATTGAATGTATATTTTATTTCCTGGAAGTCCCTAAGGGTTTGAAATGCGCTTAGTCTACATTTCACAGTCATTTAAGGTTAGCCAATTATTTGCTTGAAATTATTCGAATTTATAACTAATCTTGAGATTTCCTTTTTGACGTTTTGCTTTTGTAACTACTACACATTTTAATTCATTAAGTGATTTTAAATGAGTTCCCCCACATGGAGTTGGATGAAGATTGTCAATTGTCACTACTCTCAAAGGTTTTCCTGGAGGTAAATTATGAGGGATGTTAGACCAACGCATTGCTAATTCTTCTGGCATAATCAGTGAAGCTTCTAAACTGCTAGCTAGATTTAAAGCTTCACTAATTTTTGTATTGACTTCAGCAATAAATGTTTCCGTATTATAAAACGAAGGGCTTCCTTGAAACTCTACGTAGGAACCATCCGGAAAATGATATCCTTTAACTGCGATTATATTTTTATCAAGGGATTCGACTATGGTGTACATAAGATGTCCAGCCGTATGAGCCTTAGCATTTTGCATACGACGGGCTTCATCAACATATAAAGTTACCTCTTCGCCTTTTTCTAAGGATACAGATGAAAAATCTCCATAATGACGAACATCTCCATCTACAAAGCTTACGAAGGTGATTGGAAGCTGAACTCCTTTTGCTTCAATAGTGCCTATATCTGAAGGCTGACCACCACCCTGCGGATAAAACACAGTGCTATCAAGTACACAATAATAACCCCGCTCATCATTGGCAACATACTCAACGTGAGCCTTATCAGTGAATTTATAGGTATCTTCAAGATAAGCCAGTACTGTGGACATAAATAAATCTCTCAACTTTACTAAAAGACTAATAGATCAATTGAAATGAAAGTTGAATTATTTGAGTA
>JAQYWN010000591.1 GCA_029379265.1 Rhizonema sp. NSF051 | reverse complement strand
GAGAACAAAAAAATCTTTATTTCACCACCTATTTCCCCTTAACCGAGCAGTATTGCTTCACGATGGCAAGCAGTTTCTAATAGAGAAGTATACTATTGCTTTGAGTCCTGGTTTGCGACTAGTGAATCCAAAACCGCTTGCAGAGATTAAATTAAAAGCTTTAACAGCAGGGCTAAGCGAAATTCCCAAGAACTTTACACCAGATCAAAATTTTCCACCTTTACCTTACGTGCAACGTGAACTGGAACAAATCAAGAAATTTGGACTTTCAAATCAACCACTTCTTAACGCGCAATTTACGACCAAGGAGTTAAGAAAACAGATAGCTGGTGCTAGTGTTCCTCCGATTGTCCATTTAGCGACTCATGGTCGGTTTAGCTCTAAAGTTAAGGAGACTTTTATCCTCTCTTGGGATAAGCGCATTGATGTTAAACAGTTGAGTAACTTACTGCGAAACACCACCCTAAATCAGGATACCCCAATCGAATTATTAGTTCTTAGTGCTTGCGAGACAGCAAGTGGAGACGAACGAGCTGCTTTAGGACTCGCAGGAGTTGCGGTGCGGGCTGGCGCTCGCAGTACACTAGCAACACTATGGTCAGTGGTGGATGAAAGTACTGCTAAAATAATGGGAGAATTCTATCACCAGTTAGAGTTAGCAAATGCTAATAAACTCAGTAAAGCAGAAGCGCTGCGCCAAGCACAACTGATTCTTCAAAAGGATGCGAAGTACAACCATCCCCACTTCTGGGCTCCATTTGTTATGGTAGGAAATTGGCAGTAATATTATGTGCGGTTGAATACCTGTTATTACAGCTGTTTTCACTCAAATTAACCACATTGTTGGTAAGGGAGAACAGCTGTACCCTACACAGCTCCACTTAGTCGTACCAACTGGGCTGTAACTTTTACCAGTGCTTAATTAAGGGCTGTTGATTAAGCAAGTACTTCTACCGGGAAAAAGTAGCCTCTAGAGCGGTGGCAATTTGTACAAAAACCTCACCAGCTGGCGAGGAGGGATCGGTTATTACGATGGGATGTCCAGTATCGCCACCGCTACAAATGCGAGGGTCAATAGGAATTTTTCCCAACACAGGCGCTTGTAATTCTGCTGCGAGTTTTTCACCACCACCACTACTAAAAATCGGTGTGCGTGAGCCACAATCATCACAGATTAAATAACTCATATTTTCGACAATGCCGAGGACAGGAACACCTACCTGACGAAACATATGTATGTTGCGACGTACATCTGAAATGGCCACCTGTTGGGGAGTCGTCACCAGAATAACCCCACAAATTGGGCTTTCTTGCACAATTGTAATTTGGGCATCTCCTGTTCCTGGCGGCAAATCAATCAATAAATAATCCAATTCGCCCCATTCTACATCTTGCAAAAATTGAGTTATAATTTTGTGCAATACAGGTCCTCGCCACGCTAAAGGACGATTCGGTTCTGCTAGTAAACCCACTGATACAAGTTTGATTCCCTGAGCTTCTAGCGGTAAAAATTTATCACCTGTGGGTGTATTAATAACTTCCATATCTGATTGTCCTAAACCCAACATTTGCGGAATATTAGGACCGTAGACATCAGCATCTAGCAAACCAACTTTTGCACCTTGTAGTTTTAAAGCTGCGGCTATATTCACGGCGATTGTGGATTTTCCCACACCACCTTTACCACTCGAAATAGCAAGAGTTGTTTTTACGTTGGGAATTGTACAAATTTGAATATAAGTCTTTTTGCACCAGTTTAAATTGGAGAGAACACATTCAACTTCTTTTACTAAATCCTGCTGATGTGTTCCAATGTAAAGGCGCAGGTAAATATAGTCATCAACTAAGCGTAAATTTCGCACCATTCCCAAGCTGACAACGTTATTTTTGAGAGTTGGTTCAATGACAGTTTTTAGATAAAGAATCACTTCCTGTTGACGAGATGCTGTCAAGGAATTTGACTGATGATTAGTCATGAGTAGATGATTTTATGGATTCTTGAATTTTGTGAATTGCCCTGCGTGACTGGATAGCCACTTCTTTATCTGGATCATCTAACGATTTGTTAAGTGCATTGATAAGATCAGAATTAGCTAAATTACCAAGAGCGATCGCTGCTTCTTTCCTAACATCAGAATACTCATCTGCCAACGCCTCAATCAAACTAGGTAATAATTTAGCCTCAGGAATTTTTTGCAACACTTGTATAGCAGATTTTCGGACTTGCCAATGTTCATCTGAGAGTGCTTTTTCAATAGCAGGAATTGCTTGTGAGTTAGCATGAAGTAGCAAAGATTTTGCAGCATTCCGGCGCACTTGCCAGTCTGGATCACAAGTCAGTGCTTTACTGAGTAACGCCACAACTGCCTCATCTACTAAATTTCCTAAGGTAAGAGCAGCTTCACGGCGTACATTATCATTAGGATCATTCAACAGAAGTAGAGCTTGTGGACATTTTTTGACTTGATTAAGATAGCGCAGAGTCGTCACAGCCGCTTCTCGCAGTTGGGGATATTCTGACTCAAAGAATCTCAACACAAAAGGAAATGTTTGAGCATGGTGAATCTTCCGTAAGAGAATTAGCACGTTGAACTGTAGGTTAATATCTTGTTGCTGTAAAGCTTCTAGCAACAATAGCAGATGTTCGGAGGAGACTAACTCTCCTAAAGCTGATAAAGCCTCACTGCGAATTTCTTCCTCTGGTGAAGCAAGTAATTCTAATAAAGGGGTAACGGCGGCTGGGTTGGCAAGTTCCCATATAGCAGTTATTGCTATTTTTTGCACGGCGGTGCTTTCATCTTTTAGGGCTAAAATTAAAGCATTCGTAGCCCCTTCATCGCCTAAGTGTTGCAGGGTTTTGACTGCAACTAGGCGCTCATTTATATCGGGCGATCGCAACATTTCTAACCAATAATTGAGGTTAGTATTAGTGTTATTATTCATTTTTTTAACCGCAGAGGCACAGAGTACAAAGAGTTAAGAGAGGATAAGAGACAAGAGGATTTTTAACGCAATAAGAATGGAATTTGTACAGTGATGGCATTTGTTGGACATTCTTTTTCACAAGGTAGACAGAACCAGCATTCGTCATATTTCATGTATGCTTTGCCTGTTTCTGGATTCTTTGCTAATACATCAAGTGGACAAACTTCGATGCAAGCAGTGCATTTGTCTAAACATTTTGATTCATCAACGATGACCGGAACATCTACTCTTTGATTAATTAAAGCCATACTACACCTCATGATGCTCAGTAAATAATTATGTCATCGCACTGCCACGTTATAAACCTCTTTTCCTAAATCCACCTCCACAACATAAGGCTCAATAGAACGTTTAAATAACAACATTTCTCCTGAATCGTCTTTTTTCAGATTCACATGGCAAAACCATTCATCGTCATTCTTCTCTGGAAAATCCAAGCGATAGTGATACAAACCCCAACGACTTTCTCGGCGATACAAGGATGCTCGTGCTGCCATTTCTGCACAGTCTCTAATAAAATGTACCTCCATACATCGCATGAGTTCGTGAGGGTCACGCGCTCCCATTTGCGCCAATGTATCATGACGAACAAAGTGTCCTAAACCAATCTCCATTTTGTTGCCCGATTTCGGTGGTTGCAGGTAATCATTTACCAGTCGCCGCAGCTTATACTCTACCTGGGTATGAGGAATGCCATTAGGCTGATTCAATGGTTCGTAAATCCGTGCTTTTTCCACCTCTAAAAAGTCGGGTTCGGGTTCTAAATGATCTACTTTTTGGATATACTCCATAGCGTTAGTTCCTGCTAACCGACCATAAACAAACGCCCCAATCATGTAGTTATGGGGAACACTTGCCATATCTCCTGCTGCATATAAACCTGGCACAGTTGTTTGTGCCTTTTCATCCACCCAAACGCCAGACGCACTATGTCCGCTACACAAGCCAATTTCTGAGATATTCATCTCCACACCTTGGGTGCGATAGTCTTCGCCTCTACCTTCGTGGAAGCGTCCCCGGCTCGGTCGTTCGTTTGACCACAAAATTGACTCAATTTCTGAAATTGTGTCTTCATCTAAGTGAGTCATTTTTAGATGAATAGGACCTTTTCCAGAGTTAAGTTCTTTCCAAATTTCTAGCATCATTTGCCCGCTCCAATAATCACAATTAATGAAGCGGTGTCCTTCAGCGTTAGCGGTGTATGCGCCAAAAGGACCTGCAACGTAGGCACAGGCGGGACCATTATAGTCTTTAATTAAGGGGTTAATTTGGAAGCATTCAATGTTACTTAGTTCTGCTCCTGCATGGTAAGCCATTGAGTAACCATCCCCTGCATTGGTAGGGTTCTCGTATGTGCCGTAGAGGTAGCCGGATGCAGGGAGTCCCAAGCGTCCGCAAGCTCCTGTGCAAAGAATGACGGCTTTTGCCTGGATGACGACAAAATCGCCGCCACGCACATCAAACCCAACTGCACCGATCGCCCTTCCTTCTCTCACTAAGACACGAGTCGCCATCACCCGGTTAGTGACATTCACTTTATGGCGTTTGACTTGTCGGGTAAGAATGAGCTTTAAGTCTTTGCCTTCTGGCATGGGTAGTACGTATTTGCCTACCCGATGCACTTGCTTAACATCGTAGTTTCCTTGTGGATCTTTTTGAAACTTAACTCCCCAACTTTCCAATTCTTGAATTGTTTCGTAGCCAAGTTTTGCCGTTTGATAGACTGCTTTTTGGTACAGAATGCCATCATTAGCAATGGTAACTTCGCGGACGTATTGTTCTGGCGTAGAGTATCCGGGGATGACTGCTGTGTTTACTCCATCCATTCCCATAGCGATCGCCCCACTACGACGAATATTCGCCTTTTCCAGAATCAGTACCTCCGCACCCGGATTAGCTTGTTTTGCCTTTATACCTGCCATTGTCCCTGCCGTACCACCACCAATGACAAGCACATCCGTTTTCATCCATTGAGTATTAACACTCATATCTTTTCCCCTAACATCTTCAATTACCCTGCCAAACAATTTCTTTAACGTTCACTGGTTTTGGCAATAGCTTGATTTTTTAGAAGGTATCTGCTACTTGCTGTTCTCCAGCGATTACTTCTGGTGTGAGCGGTAGCACCCCATAACTCTATACTACGGCAACTTGACCAAATTTTAGTTAATAAACTGAAAAAATATTCACATGGATCGGGGGCAAATGCAAGATCTCTCTCGAGAAAGCAGTGACTCAAGAGATCATAGTTAGAGAACTGATTATCCGGACATGATATAAAAATAGAAGAAACCCGACTTCTGTTAAAAACCGGGTTTCTGGGTTTATTTTTTGTAAGAATTCAGCACACAGGAGTCAGAATTTATCAGGAATATATCATTTTTAG
>JAQYWN010000590.1 GCA_029379265.1 Rhizonema sp. NSF051 | reverse complement strand
GATTGCAATATTTATTATGCCAGAATTATCAGCTTGGGAACAATCACGTCCTATTTATGCTCGCTTACCCAGCGAATCTGAACAATATCAATTTAATCCTATTGTTGATGCGGTAACTCTACCTTGGGACAGCATACTAATGCAACTTCAAGATAAATTGTTAAACATCGAACGAGATTATCTCAATCCTGTTACTGCAAGAAGCGACGCTTTGGATTGGTTGGCGCAATTGGTTGGATTTACAGGGGAATACTGGGATACAAGCTGGAGTGACACCATCAAGCGTCAACTAATCGCCTCGGCGCACACCAAGATTTGGAACTACAAAGGCACAGGGTGGGTATTGCAATATTTGCTGGATATCTTTCAGCTTGATGCCACAGTTGTGCCGGAATCACCGTGGTTAATTGGAGAAACAGCAATAGGCGCGGCGATCGGCGGACGGAATTTGTATTATGGCATTGCCTTGAATACTGGTGCTTCAGGCACATTTTACCCCCGGGGCAGCGCTCAATGGCGATTCATTGAAAACCTTAATCGCCTCTACATGCCATGCTGGTGCGCGTCGGTTGCTACAAATAGTAATTTCCTGTACTACCAGAACTGGGTGGTGGGCTACAGCGAAGTTGGAGATCTAATCTGACACCTTGCTTTTCTTTTGATTTATATAAGGGCGAAGCATTACTGGAAATATGTAACTAAACAATGGATTTGTTGTGGAGTAGGGTTTTGGAACTTTAGCAAGGTGTCCGAACAGCGATCGCGCCTTTGATTTTTTTCTGACTAGCGCATGGTGGGCGAGTTGTCAGTTTAGATATCTGGCACCTTGCTTTTACTTTGAATTTATATAAGGCAGCGTCGTTGGCGGTGAATCGTAATTAAACAATGGATTAGTTATGCAGTAAGCTTTTGGAACTTTAGCAAGGTGTCAGAACAGCGATCGCCCCTTAGCATTTTCCTTTGCTAGAGCAAAGTTAGTACGTCAGCATCTCTAATAGTCCAACACCACGTAGTTCTTTAGTTTTTTATATAAGGGCGAAGCATTGCTAAAAAAACGTAATTAAACAATGGAATCACCAAAAATCAAGGATATTGAACTCCGACGTGGTGTTAGAGCAACGATTGCTTCCTGGTATTTCCTTCTGCCAAAACAAAGTCAGCGCGTCGATGGCTCAGATATCCTACACCTTGCATCTACTTTGTATTTATATAAGGCAGAGGCATCGCTAGAAAAACGTAATTAAACAATGGAATCACCAAAAATCAAGGATATTGAACTCAAGCAAGGTGTCCGAGCAGCGATCGCCCCTCGTCTTCGCCAATAGTCCAACACCCTGCATCTACTTTGTATTTATATAAGGGCAAGGCATTGCCATAAAAACGTAATTAAACAATGGAATGACCTAAAACCAAGGATATTGAACTCCGTTGCCGTGCCACAATAGCCTTAATAAGCATAAATACTATGTTTTTAGTAGCCAGAAAAAAATTGCTGTGATGCCATAGCAATGCTACAAAGCGCGATTGCTGGTTTTGTTTCAAACTGCAATATATACTAAAATTGAAACTACGCAAGAATACGGTGAGCATTATGGAATATTTAGAGGTCAATATTACGAAGCGACAGCTAGACGTTTTTAAGCTAATAAAAGATGGAATGAGCAACAAACAAATAGGAAAACAATTAAATATTAGCGATTTGACAGTTGCAATTCATGTTGCAGCATTATTAAAAAAGTTTGAATTTAAAAACAGAACTCAATTAATGAGACTTTATTTAGATAACAGCAATTTGTTTGTTTAAGTTGAGAAAATACGAGGAGCGATCGCTGTAGCAATCTGCTATATTAATTTAGTCAACCACGAGGAGAAAATGTGAGTACTTTCAAAGTAGAAGTCGTTGAAATCGACGAAGTTAAACACCACCCTAATGCTGACCGCCTTGACTTGGTGACAATTAAAGGAATGTCGTATCAGGTTGTCACTGTCAGAGAAAATTTCTATCCTGGTGATTGGGCATATTACTTTCCCATAGACAGCGTTATCCCTCAAAATTTTGTTGAAGAATTTGGTATTGAATCTTATTATTCAAAGAAACTTAGGGCAGCAAAACTGAGAGGTATATTTTCTGAAGGGCTATTGATTCCGGTTTGGAAGATGATATTAAAATTTCAGCAAAATATTCCAGAATTAGGTGATGATTGCACCGAGTTCTTTGGTGTCACCAAATACGAGACGCCAATACTTAGTGGCATGGCAGGTGAACCAGAAAGCCCCATTGGACTTTGCCGATTTCCTTCTCCAGAAAACTTAAAACGCTACAAAGATATCTTTGCTGAGGGAGAGCAGGTGGTAGTTACCGAAAAAATCCACGGAACCAACTTCACCGTAATGGTTGATTCTGATGGAGTCCCTCACATCGGTAGTCATAATTACTTCTGGAAGAATAATGATAAGAATGCAAAGCTGGTGTATGTCCGGGCATATCACGAAAACGAAGCATTGCAAAAGCTGCCACCGTACACGCAGGTGTTTGGTGAAATTTACGGCGTTCAAGATTTGAAGTATGGCTTGAAGAATGGCGAAATAGCGATCGCTATCTTTGCAGTTCGCCTAGAAGAAGGCTTTTTGGACTACGAAGAATTTGTAGGATTCTGCAATCAATATTTCTTGCCTAGAGTCCCGATACTATATAACGGTGGATTTAATTGGGATACCATATCTCAATTTAATAACGCTAATAGCGTGGTTGATTCTGGCACCATGATGGAGGGTGTTGTAGTCCAGCCATTAACAGAGAGAACTCACCCAGACATTGGGCGAGTGGCGATGAAACTAATAAGCGATCGCTATCTCTTACGCAAAGAAGGTACTGAGTTGCATTGAAATTTCTGGAGAGTAATATGGCAAATGTATTTGATGTTGCTGCGTATATATTAAGTAAAACTGATTCATTGCCACTGATGAAGTTACATAAACTTGTTTACTATTCCCAAGCCTGGTCACTTGTATGGGATAAAGCACCTTTGTTTTATGAAAGAATCGAAGCTTGGGCAAACGGAGTAACATTGCCAATTTTGTGGGAAATGTACAAAGAAATATTTTTAATTACCGTTATTCCTGAAGGTGACTCAAGTTTACTCACTTCGGATCAATGTGCTACTTGTAATGCGGTTATTAATTTTTACGGCGATAAAGATTCTCAATGGTTGCACGACTTGGTTATCTCTGAAGCACCTTGGCAAGATGCTAGGAAAGGACTGTTAGCATCTGAGCGTGGTCATGTAGAAATAAGCCATGAGGCAATGGTGAATTATTATGGCAGTCTTTGAGAAAATACAAGGAGCGATCGCTACTTTTCCTCTGACAGCAACCATTTCAGATCTACATTAAGATTCTCAGCAATGCAACTCGCACCTTCTAATACAGCGAGAGGTTTAGTGTTTAATTCTTTATCCCACCAATCAGGCAAACCATGACTCATCACATAATCCTGAGAAAATCCTAGTTCCTGAAGTTTTGCAAAGATAGAATACATCGTCAGATTTCTCATTGCTCTACTTACTACTGAGTTATATTAAATACTGCATAGTTAAAAATAACTCGATCGCACCCGGAAAAAATTCAAAGCAAGTCCGGCATGCGGTTGGGTTGTTTTTTTGTTTTAGCTTTTTAATTTGTTGCAGATATATGGAGAGAGGCGGGGTGCAGGATGTTGGGGATTCGTTGGGAATGATGAGGTGGCTTTTGGGGAGATACGAGGGATTTCTGAGAGAATTTTGAAGGGCGATCGCTTCTGTGGGTTGGGTGAAGTCGCTGTTTTAGTTGGTGCAATGGTTGTAGGCGATCTCTATTGAGGTATTTCGGCTTCAAACCGGGAAACTACAAATGTTGTAATAATATTTCAAATTTGTTTTAAAAATAGCTTGACAGATATTGCATTGCAATTTAAAGTATAAAAAGACAGCACGAGGACGGCTGGATACCACAACCCTCGCGCTTGTCGCCAAACCCCCATAGTTAAGGATCTGATATGGACATTATACATGTCATCATGTTTGAAGATCAACTGGTTGTTGATTCTAGATTAATTGCGACAAACCTTAAGATTGAACACGAAAGTTTTCTGAAAACTATCAAAAATTATAAACCCCAAACAGAACAGGCATTTGGAGCGATCCGATTTGAAATCGGATCGCGTTCTGACGGCAATACAGGAGGTAAACAGCCGGAATGGGCTTTATTGAACGAAGACCAAGCCACTTTTTTAATGACGCTGAGTCGTAATACTTCTGAAGTTGTTAATTGTAAACTTAAGCTTGTCAAGGCTTTCTCTCTTGCTAAAAAGCAAAGATTTACAAAACCAGTACCAACACAAGAACAACAAATTGAACACCGCAGACTCTTGATTAGACTTGAGTTTGTTCAACGATTAATTGATCGTATGGATCTCAAGGTTCAATTTGTTGATTTGTTCGATTTTATCAAAGAGTGGAAAGATGCGAATCCTCAGGAATTTGTTGACGATAAAGGGAAGTTCCGCGATAGAAAATATGACTACTATGAAGCCAGTATCGTCAATAGTGCGTATACCAAACTATACGGTAACAATAAAAAGTTACTCTGCGAAAAGCTTGGTATTCCCTACGAGAATGAAATTACCATCCGCAACTATATGCCCGTAGATGCAATGCAAGCAATGCTTTGTTTCGAGGCGCACATGCGATCGCTCGTCAAAGTGCTTGGTGAAAAACCCACAGATGCCTTGCCGAAAGCATTTGCAATGCTTCGCAACGATATGCAATGGAGATCTACAGACTTTCCAATGAGGTGGGAAAAGCAAAAATCTATTGCTACTCCACCAAGTTGGAGCGCTGAACAATTCAAAAATAGATATTTGCAAGAGCGAGATGCCGTCAACTTAAAACTTGCTGATTATGCTCGCGTCTTTGTCTTTGGACAGAATTCAGAACCTCTTGCTTTTAAGGAGGCAGCATAGTGGCACGAAGTGAAGCGCAAATAAAAGCTAGCGAAAAATACGAAGCCAAGTGCAAGAAATTTGTTGTTAGATTTCAGCTTGAAATATTCGATAAACTCAAACAAAAGGCTGATAGTCGTGGCACTACTTTTCACCGATTGGTGCTTGACATTCTTGAAGACTGGTTGACAAACAATTAGAGAAGCGATCGCCGTTCCGCTCATCAAAATAAATCGGCGACTAAACAAATAAACCACGAGGAAAAAATAATGCTAACTCTTGAGCAAGTTAACGAATACCAAAACTTTCAATTTTGGGTAGATTACGGATATATTGACAAGCTAAAGTTGAACGAGGTTAGCTTACCCGCCGAAAGCCTCCCACTGAATTTCGTCTTAGAAATCAGTGGCGA
>JAQYWN010000589.1 GCA_029379265.1 Rhizonema sp. NSF051 | reverse complement strand
TTTTGTACTCTTTATTCGCCTACTCCTGGTTTATACCGTAGGTGCAAGATCTGAGGAGAGGGAAGCACCCCTCCATAAATGTAAAGCCAGTGGTCAAATCCAGGCTTTTCTTCTAAGTAATGAATTTTAATTCATAATCTGGCTTTTATGCGGTCTAAATAGTCGTAAGTTTCTGGAAGTTCCTTGTGCGTGTCACAAAAGAAATACTCCATCTCTGGAATTTCCTTATGTAGCAAAACAGTTAAGGCTTTGCTGTCCTTACCCCCTGATAACCCCAGAACATGTCTAACTGGTTTTTTGCCCATGCTTTCGCTCTTGTCGCTTATCTTTAATTTGGGGAACGCGATCATCATTTGCCGAGCCTAACACACCCTCAGTCAATTTTGCGACCACAGCTTGGTGCAATTGCGGATTGTTTTACTCATTTAATTTTGTCAAAATTTCCTCGACAAAGCTATCAATTTGAGCTTGATTCTCGTTGTCAAACCAAACTAAGGAGTGAGTTTCCTGTCCATCTGGACGTGTCACGGTGATTTTCCGTACCTCAAAACCTTCACTAGTGAAGGTTTGTACCTGTAGTAGTAACAAGGTTAAAAATGCCGATCGTCCTCAAAACCCACAGACTATCAACATCTTTACCCTTCGCATCAGCAATTAAATTTTGAATTTCTACCCATCGCTGTAGCAGCCATTGCCACTTCCTGCACTAGCCTGAAGACTTCCCGACTGTCACAAAAGAGCTACAGGCAGCTTGAGTTACTGTATTAAATTCTCTCCGGTACTGCGATTAAGCAATAGTCGCAAAATAGATAGACTCAAAATGATGAGAAACAGCACCAATCCAATTGTGCAAGCGTAACTGATTTCTAAGTTATTAAATGCTTGCTCATACAAATAGTAAACAATCGTTTTCGAGCTATTAAGTGGTCCACCTTGGGTCATAATATAGACTTCTTCAAACACCTTGGTAGCAGCAATCGCTGAAACCACTGAGACTAGAGCCAGATAAGGTTGCATTAAAGGTACGGTAATATCCCAGTGTTTGCGAATACCATCTGAGCCATCAATTGCCGCCGCTTCATACACATCCCCAGGTATAGATTGTAACCCTGCTAGATAAATCACCATATAGTATCCCAATCCTTTCCAGACAGTGACAGCCATGACACTGATTAGAGCAAAGCGAGGGCTGGTGAGCCAAGAAATTCCTTCTGGAAAAATACCCTTTAGGAGTTGATTGAGTAAGCCGTTTTCTGCATACAGCCATTTCCAAGCGATCCCTGCAACCACGATGGAAATCACCACTGGCGTGTAATATGCAGCTCTAAACCAGTACATTCCACGCAGTTTCTGATTGACTAAAATTGCCAGTGCCAAGGGAACTATGACCAAAATCGGCACTACACCCACAAGGTACAGTAAGGTATTGCCTAGAGTTTTCCAAAAAACCGGATCAGCCCACAAGCGGCGAAAGTTAGCAAATCCCACCCATTGCGGCTGCATGGTGAGATCGTATTCGTAGTGAGTAAAGCTGAGGTAGAAAGCTTGGAGTGCAGGCCAAAAGACAGTTAAGACTAAGATAAATAAAGCAGGGAGCAAAAATATATACGGAGTTAGTCGTTGTTGGATAAAAATCCAATCATTAAGCGTTAATTTCTTCATAAAGGTTTTTTTCGTCCTCTTGGCAGATGAATTCTTGAGGTTGGGTCTTGCACGATAGGAAGCTGTGTATATCAATTGAAAAATGATAGGTTTAGCATCATTAATCAGTAAGAGAAATTGCCAATCATACATGTAAATGCTTTGAAAAACCACATTTACTAGTACAATCAGGGTGTTAAGTTTTATATTCCAGTGCTAAACCGTTTAAGGGCTGAACCCCTTGACGGCAATTTGCCAATCACCTGAGAAGATCTAAACTGGAAAACGGTAAAGAGAGGATTTTACACAATGGCTTTTGAACTTCCCCCACTACCATACGACTACAAGGACCTTGAGCCGCACATCTCGGCTGAAACCTTACAGTTCCATCATGACAAGCACCATGCTAGTTACGTTACTAACCTAAACAACCTAACGAAAGACTCACCACTTGCTGACAAGTCACTCGAAGAAGTGATTAAGGAAAGTGTCAATGACTCGGCTAAAACTGGTATTTTCAACAATGCCGCTCAGGTATGGAATCATACGTTCTACTGGAATTGTATGAAGAAAGACGGTGGTGGTAGTCCTACTGGTGAGTTAGCCGAAAAAATTAATGCTTCCTTCGGTAGCCTTGATGAGTTCAAAAAACAGTTCAAGGAAGCTGGCGGAACACAGTTCGGTAGTGGTTACGCTTGGCTGGTGGTGGATAACGGTAACTTGAAGATTGTCAAAACACCAAACGCCGCTAACCCCATCACAAGTGGTCACACTCCTTTGTTAACAGCTGATGTCTGGGAACACGCCTACTATCTAGATTTCCAGAATCGTCGTCCAGACTACCTGCAAACTTTCCTAGACAGTTTAATCAACTGGGAATATGTTGCAGAACAGTATGCGAAAGCTAAATAAGCTGGGAGCTTTTACAAACGAGTTCTAATAACTGCTTTATCTCTCGGTAAAGCTTTAAGAATTACTGACAAACAGTCACGAATACATCGTGGCTGTTTTTTAGGCATCGATATGGAATACAACCTCATGAATAGCACAGAATTAGCGCAATACATGGAAGCAACTAATAGCATTGCCAAGCCTTGGCTGTTGCTACAACTACGAATAAAGAAACTTCAAGAACGTCGATCTCAAATCTCAGAAAATGAATACGTTGAAGAATTAGAAGATATTCACAAAGACCTCATGAATTTGGGAGAATGGTGGCGCGGAATTGAAGATGAGGTATTTTGATTTTTCACTCGTGTTTCTAACTCCTCACTCTTCACTAAATATAATTATGGATTATCGAGATGCAGGCGTTGACGTAGAGGCCGGTCGGGCATTTGTCAATCAAATTCGTAGTTTGGTTCAAAGTACCTTTAGACAGGAAGTTATTGGTGGGCTAGGTGGCTTCAGTGGTTGCTTTCAACTACCTTCTGGCTATCAAGAACCTGTTTTGGTTTCTGGAACTGATGGTGTGGGTACAAAGCTGAAAGTTGCTCAAATTCTCAACTGTCATGACACCGTTGGGATTGATTTGGTGGCAATGTGCGTCAACGATGTACTAACTTCTGGCGCAGAACCACTATTTTTCTTAGATTATGTGGCAACAGGCAAGCTAGATCAAGAGCAACTGACTCAGGTGGTTACGGGTATAGCAATGGCGTGTAAACAGGCAGGCTGTGCTTTATTGGGAGGAGAAACGGCGGAAATGCCAGATTTCTACCAAATGGGTGAGTATGACTTGGCAGGGTTTTGTGTGGGAATTGTGGAAAAAAGCCAGATGCTTAATGGTTCTCAAGTACAAGTAGGCGATGTGGCGATCGCTCTTACAAGTGCAGGAGTACACAGCAATGGCTTTAGTTTGGTGCGGAAAATTGTCAGCGAAAAAGGCTCTTCTTGGAGCGATCGCCCAGAACTGTTAAATGGTCAAACTTTGGGAGAAACTTTCCTCACTCCTACACGTATTTACGTCAAACCAGTCTTAGCTGCACGTCAAGCGGGGTTGGAAATTCACGGTATGGCTCATATCACGGGCGGAGGTTTGCCAGAAAATTTGCCGAGATGTTTGGGGAATGGGCAAGCTGTTAAAATTGACACTAATAGTTGGTCTATTCCACCAGTTTTTCAGTGGTTAGCACAAGTTGGTTCAGTCAGTCCTGAAGCCATGTATAATACTTTCAATATGGGTATTGGATTTGTGCTATTAATACCTCCCCATCAGGCACAGCAAACAATTTCTTACTTTGAATCACACAATCAAGCTGCTTGTGCGATTGGTGAGGTGATTGCGGGAGAGGGTGAATTAGTCGGATTACCTGTTAGTACTTAATACTACCCAAATATTACGGAATAGACGCTCTTGAGGAACAATTTTGCTATTTAAGATCTGTCCAAAACACTGTCATGCGAATTTTATTTATCTCTACTCACTTGCCGAGTAATTTTAGCACCAGTACTCAAGGTATTTATAAACGTATGGCCATGTTTGTTGATGCAATCAAAGAGATTGCTCAACTAGATATGCTATTTTTTGTAGCTCCTGATACAGAACTTTCAAGAGAAGCGATCGCTCAAACAGAACGCGACTGTTCCCAATTTTGGCAAACGCAGATGAATCTCTACCTGTGCCCCACAGACACACAACAGAATTCACGTCCTAAATGGCAACAGCAATGGGGTGGTATTTTCAACTTCTTCAAGCAGTTTTCAGTATCAGAACAGCAAATGCAAGCACTGGAAACATGTTTGAGTCGAAAGCCAGATGCAATATTTGTGCATCGGCTCTCATCAATGAGTGCTGTTATGCTGACACACCAAGCACTGCCACCCATTGTTTTGGATTTGGATGATATTGAACACATCAGTTTTATGCGCCAAATTCGCCAGCCACCGACTCGACTGAGAACATTGCTGTATTACTTACAAGTGCCTGCTCGTCTTTGGGGTGAGTTGCAAGCAATTCGTTTGGCAAAGTTTTCCTTTGTTTGTTCGGAAGGCGATCGCCGTTACCTGAAAGATTTGTGGCAATTACCTAGCGTCATCACCGTACCCAACGCCATCGCTATCCCTAAATTACAACCAATCACGATTGAACCGACTTTACTTCTTCTAGGAGGTTACTATTACTACCCCAATATTAATGCTGCTAACTTTTTAATTGAAGAAGTCTGGCCTCATATCTACCAAGTTATGCCACAAGCACGATTGACTATTGCAGGCCCTGAACCGCATCATCTTCGTAGTTACAGTCAGGGAGTGCCTGGTGTTGAGTTTGCGGGATTTGTTGAGGATTTGGATGCACTTTATCGGCGATCGCGTGTCGTGTGCTGCCCTGTTTTGTCAGGTGGGGGAACCCGCGTTAAAATGGTAGAAGCCTCAGCCTATGGTAAACCTATCGTCGCTACTCGCATTGGTGCCGAAGGATTAGCAATGTCAGATGGCAAAGAATTCTTAATGCGTGACAACCCAAAAGCTTTTGCACAAGCGTGCCTGGAACTGCTACGCAATTCGGAGTTGTGCGATCGCCTAGGTGCGGCTGCCAGGGAAGTCGCAATTCGCTATTACGACCGTGTAAACATCGTACAGCAAATTCGCCAACAAATCCAGTTGGCAATAGATACTAATCAAACTCAAGAGCCTACTGGAATAGGAGTGGGGAAGAAAAACTCTTGAAAATTGAAAATTAAAACCTGAGAAATAATTTTTAATTGTTTCATTAATGATACAAGCCCCTGTTTTTGAATAGAACAATATGTTG
>JAQYWN010000588.1 GCA_029379265.1 Rhizonema sp. NSF051 | reverse complement strand
AGTAAGATTATGATAGATAATACAAACTCCCAAAATCAAAGCGATGTAGGTTCTAACAATGATAACAAGCGCATTCAAGGTGGATACATAGGTGGGAATTTTTCAGGGAATTATAACAACTCCGGTGATTATGTAGAGGGCATATTATACAGTGTACATGGTGAGGGGAATGTACTCACTTTTAATCAAACCGAGATTTTGCAAATTTCTGAGAAGGAGATTACCGCTCGCAAATTAATTACAACTTCTCCTTATCAAGGTTTAAAACAATTTGAGTCAAGAGATAAAGAGTTATTTTTTGGACGCGATAATTTTATTACAACTTTGGTGGATGAATTAGAACATACCAACTTAGTTTTACTTTTGGGTGCAAGCGGTAGCGGAAAATCTTCTGTGGTGCGGGCGGGTTTGATTCCGTGGTTAGAAAGAAAATATGGAACGGAATTTGTTAATTTAACATTTACCCCAGATGCAGATCCGTTTGATTCTCTTTATGCTAGTTTGCTTGGTAACAAGTATTCGCAAAAAGAAGCGAAGATGGCTCGCGATGTGAGGGCAGAAACTCTAATTCAGGTTGCGGCAAATATTAAGCAACCAGATAAATTTTGGTTAATTTTTATAGACCAATTTGAAGAATTGTTTACTTTCAGCGATGAGAACAAGCGTAGCGAATTTGTCAATGGTTTGATAAAATTGAGTCAAGCTAAGTTGCCGAAGCTGAAAATTATAGCAACGATGCGTGCTGATTTTTTTGAAAGATTAAGGGAATTTCCCCAACTGGTGGGAATCACACAAAAGCATCGCCCAATGATTATAGAAATGCAACCAGGGGAGTTGCGTTTAGCCATTGAACAACCAGCAGCGCATCATGGAGTCGTTTTTGAAGCAGGATTGATAGATACAATTATTGCTTCGATTCAGGGACAAGCGGGTTGTTTACCTTTGTTGCAGTATACTTTAAATCTATTATGGTTAGAGGAAGTCAAAACTTGTAGTATTAATGACCAGACTTTGAATATTAGTACATACGACGCTATCGGCGGTGTAAGGGGTGCGCTGCAAAAACATGTAGATAGTATTTATAAAGAGTTGTCAGAATCAGAAAAACAGGCGGTACAGAGAATATTTCTCAAGTTAGTTAGTATTGGTGAAAATGCTGAATCTGGTATAGAGTGGAAACCTGTTCGCAGAAGGGCGCTTTTATCTGAGTTTGGGGATGATGAGCGTGCTATGTTGTTAAAGTTGGTCAATGAGAATTTGTTGGTGAGTAATGCTGACTTGTCGGATAATTCTCCAAAAAAGGCGTTATTTGGTGGCTCCAAGTCGGAAAAATCTGATTCTACAATTGAAATTATCCACGAAATTTTACTGAGTTGTTGGGATGAGTTACGTTACTGGATACAGAAAAATCGTCAAGATATTGCTTTGCGTAATCGCCTCTACGAAGATGTTAAGCGATGGAAAATTAAGAATCAACCAGAAGATGAACTTTGGAGTGGTTCAAAGTTAGAACAGATTTTAGAACTAAGGAAGGATGACAATTTTCATCAAGTTTTGGGTGGGTTTAATGATGATGCGAATCAGTTTATTGAGCAAAGTGTGGGATTGCGCGATCGCCAACGGCGTAGAACCATTATAGGGCTTACTGGTTTTTCTATAGTTGCGTTGATTCTAGCTGGAGCAGCTGGGTTGGGCTGGTGGTCTACAGAATCTCAAAGACAACAAACTATTACTGGTCTTACGACTGCTTCACAAGAACTATTTAACTCAAATAAAGAATTTGATGCGCTGCTAGCAAGCATAAATGCAGGTAAGCAAGTTAAACAGGCAGCATTTGGGGTAAATTCCGATGCGGAGTTTCAGGTGAAAGCTGCATTGCAACAAGCAATTTCTGGAGTGAAAGAGCAAAACCGCTTAGAAGGGCATAAAGATGGAGTCATTAGTGTCAGCTTTAGTCCGAATAGACCACTACTGGCTTCTGCTAGTCGTGACCACACTGTTAAACTGTGGAATATCGACACTGGCAAAGAAGTTAACACTCTCACTGGGCATAAGGCTCCGGTTAGTGTCGTCAGTTTCAGCCCAGATGGGCGACTGCTAGCTTCTGCCAGTTTCTTTAACAACACTGTTAAACTTTGGGATATTGCCACAGGCAAAGAAATCTTCAATTTTAGCGGGTATGAGGCTGACAGCAATGGCAATAAAGGCATCAGTTTCAGTCCAGATGGGCGGCTGTTGGCTGTTGCCAGTAAAGGGAACACCATCCAACTCTTGGATATCGCCATCGGCAAACAAATCGTTACCCTTCATGGACATAGCGCTAAAGTCAATGGTGTAAGTTTCAGCCCGGATGGACGAATGCTGGCTTCCGCCAGTTTTGACGGCACGGTCAAACTCTGGGATGTCGTTATCGGTAAAGAAATTCCTACCAACATGAGGCATAGTGGTTTTGTCGAAAGTGTCAGTTTCAGCCCACATGGACGAATACTGGCTTCCGGCGCTGATGGCGGCAGCATCAAACTATGGGATGTTGTCACACGCAAAGAAATAGAGACCCGCAACCGCAAAACCCTACAGTATCCAGGTCGAGTCACAAACCTCAGTTTCAGCCCTAATGGACGACAGCTAGTTGCTAGCGGTTTTAATAACGTCGCCAAATTATGGGATGTCGCTACTCGCAGAGAAATCTCCACTTTCTCCGGACATCTTGCTCAGGTTTCTAGTGTTAATTTTAGTCCGGATGGAAAATGGTTAGCTACTGCTAGTGACGATAGAATTATTAAACTGTGGTATATCGCCCAGCGTTCAGAAATCAAAAATCTCTCTGAATATGGAAATGATGTCAAAGGTGTCAGTTTCAGTCCGGATGGGCGACTGTTAGCTTCTGGTAGCCAAGACTACACTATCAAACTCTGGGATGTCGCTACTGGTAAAGAAATTCCTACCAACATGAGGCATAGTTATTGGGTCGAAAGTGTAAGTTTTAGCCCCGATGGGAGACTGTTAGCTTCCGCTAGTTGGGACAACACTGTTAAGCTGTGGGATGTCTCTACACGCAAAGAAATCCCCACCAATATGAGGCATAGTGGTTGGGTTACAAGTGTAAGTTTTAGCCCTGATGGGAGACTATTAGCTTCCGCTAGTTGGGACAAGACTGTTAAGCTGTGGGATGTCTCTACAGGCAAAGAAATCTCTACCCTCTCTGGGCATAATCGTGTAGTCTATAGCGTTAGTTTCAGTCCGGACGGGCGACTGCTAGCTTCTGGTAGCTCTGATGGAACTATCAAACTGTGGGATGTTTCTGAACACCAAGAAATTGCTACCATCACCCCACAGGCTAGGGGGGTCAAGAACGTAAGTTTTAGCCCAGATGGACGACTGCTGGCTTCCACCTCTGACAACACCATCACACTGTGGGATGTAGCTACACGCAAGGAAATTGATACCCTCACCGGACATAAGGTACAGATTACGAGTGTCGGTTTTAGCCCCGACGGCAAAACCCTTGCTTCAGCTAGCAAAGACCACAGTATAATACTTTGGGATGTCACTACAGGGAAAAAAATCAACATCTTCAATGCAAAGGCTGAGGTTAACAGCATTAGTTTCAGCCGTAATGGACGATGGCTAGCTTCAGGAAGTGTATCTGGAGAGGTGACTTTGTGGAATTTAGAAGCGTTATCGAATTTCACTCTTGAGAATCTACTGGCACGCGGTTGTGATTGGGTAAGCAACTATTTACAGACAAATCCCAATGTCAACAACAGTGACAAGCAACTTTGCAATGGTATTGGTAAAACAAAGTAAAAGGTGATACTCGACACTTGCGATCAGTGAAAGGTACTTAGATCTGTTAGTTGACTGCACCCCCTAGAATAGCTTAGTTTCGTGCGTGAGTACCAACGTATTATATTGAGCAATTTTAAAGTTTAGACGGAGATGAAATACAATGTTTAGAGATTCACGGCAAAATGCTTGCAAATTGAACCAATTTCTGTAGAATGTAAATTAAGGTGATGAGACTCACCTTCTGGGATATCCAGAGAACCGCCCCTAGGCTGATAGTTTCTACCCTAAAGCTTTGAAAACAGACGTAGTCAGTCTTTAGAGCTAGGAGAGGAGAATAATCAGTTGAAATCTAGGGAGGGGCAATGCAAAAATTTTGGACTAACTTAAAGGACTTTATGAGGGGAGCGTGTCATGGCTTTCTCTCTGAAGTCGTTCAAGGTGTGAAATATATACACACAGGAGCTAAGTCATTGATTAGCTCCAATCCGAAGCTATTGCATCTTAATTACTTGATAAACCAACCAAAGCTAACATTCCGCCCTCATTTAAGAATTTTTAGGAGAACTGTATTGGAACTCAAAGAAGTAAGGATTATTTGATTCCGATGTGAAGAATAATTCCCTGAATACCTATAGATTGAGGAAATACAAGGAGGTATTGGATAAATGATTTATGAGATTTAACTTAAAAAAACTCTCTCGAAAACTCTTAGATCACAGAAAGCGAATGTTAGCCCTCGTTCCAAAACTTGTCCCAGAAGTCTTACAATCCCCCACGTTTCGGACTCCCGTCGCCATCTGTTTCGGAGCTTGTGCGGGTGCGTTGAGTCGCTACTATGTGAGTTTATGGTTTGCTCAGTGCTTCAGTGCGAGCTTTCCTTACGGCACTTTGTTCATCAACCTTACAGGGTGTTTTACCATGGGCTTCTTCACCACGCTCGTATTAGAAAGAGTCGCTAACATCGAACCAGAAGTCCGAGTGCTATTTGCTATAGGTTTTTTGGTTTCCTACACAACGTTTTCAACCTTCGGCATTGATACACTTACCCTTTTGCGTAACCGCAGTTGGATGGCAGCAGGTTTTTACTGGGGAGTCAGTGCTGTCGTTGGAGTTATCTGCGTTCAGTTAGGTGTTATCCTTGCCCGCTTAACAAAATAAACAAATAAAAAAGGAATTATTATGACACAGTGGAAACAGCTAACGATTTATGTTGATGAGTCCGCCCATTGGCAACATCAACCAGTTTACACAGCCGTGATTGAGCTAGCGCGGAGACACGGATTAGCAGGGGCAACCGCAATCAGAGCAATAGAGGGATTTAGAAAAAACAGCAGCATCCATACCGCTAATTTGCTGGGCATATCTTCTGATTTACCAGTTGTCGTCACGCTGATTGACTCAGAGGCAGCGATCGCACAATTCCTCCCAACTGTTCAACAAATGGTGGGAACAGGGTTAATCACAGTCCAAACCGTAGACATCCTCCATAGCACTCCGCTTTGAAATATTATTGTCACTCTTTCATGGCAAAAATTCAAAGTTCATAAAAAGAAAATCGCTCTTATACCATTTCACGAAAATCTTGATACAAATGATTAGTTTCTAATTCTTTCCCCCTGC